>JBKPRV010000526.1:0-12273 GCA_046734715.1 Actinomycetota bacterium
CAGCTCATCGAAGACCCGGTCCAGGTCGAACTTGCGGATACGGGACAGTGTCGCCGAACCCCAATCGCAGAACGTGCAACCGTAAGGACAACCGCGGTTCGTCTCGATCGTCATCAACGTGGTCTCGACATCACCCACCGAGTCGAAGAGACCCGTCAGGTACGGCGAAGGAACCCCATCCAAATCAGCGATCCGGTCACGCTTCCCGGTGTGCACGATCTCCTGCCCATCCCGGAACGTCAGACCCGGCACGTCACGCAACACCGAAAGACGCGGCGGACCATCACCCACCCGGCCCTGCAGCGCGTCCAACACGGCCGCAAACGTCGCCTCACCCTCACCATGAACCGCGATGTCCACATGAGGATTCATGGCGAAGAACGTATCGACATCCGCCGCGTACTTAGGCGTGTTCGGCCCACCGTGCACGGTCAAACTATGCGGACTCTTGGCCTTCACCTCCGCCGAACGCGCCACATTCCACGCATGGGACCAGATGTAGTTCGAAAACATGTAGATGGCCGGAGGCTCGCCACCGGTCAACGCCGGCACCGTCCGGTCGCACCAGTCGGGGACGAACTGGTAAGCCTGGCTGAGTCGGCCACCGTCAACTGCCGCGGCATGAGCCAGCATCAATCCCAGCGAAAGCAGCGGCATCCCCTCGCTGTTCACCGGCACAACCTTCGTCCGCACCCGCCCCGTCAACCGCTCCCGTCGGGCCTCCTCCTGCCCCAGCCGCTCGAGCGTTCTGTCGACTGCCTCCCTGCGGCGCCGCACCAGCACCATGCCACGCCGGAACTCGCGAACCGCACGGCCTTCCGCGCGCCGCTGAGACTCCTCGTCCATCGGGACCAGCAGACCCGCACTCAGGAGTCTGACGACCAGACGGCCGAACTCCCGGTCATCGAGCGCCCCAGGACCGAGACGGCGAGCCTGATCTGCGATCGCCTCACCGAGATCCCGCACGACCGCGTAGCTCACGATGCTGGCCAGCTCACGCGCCCCCAGACACACCCGGGTGTTGCCGTCATGACCGGCAGACACAAACCCCCCCGACGTCACCACCAGAGCCAGAGGCGTTGACAGCTCCAGCGGACCAGTCGCCGGGCCGACCACCGACGACACCGACTCGTCAACCAGTGGCTCGGTGCCCCTCGGCGCGGCGGCCCACCCGCGCACCATCACCTCGTGCTCCAGTTGCCGCACGCGGTCCTCGCTCAGGACCGGCACCCCCACCCCAACCGACTCACCCCCCGCACGCACAACCAACCAACCCAACTCCGCCAAACCCAGCCGCACCCCCGAACCCGGATCCGACCCCAGGGGCGGCAGAAGCGCCCCCTCCCGATCGATTACGACGATCATGGCAATGCCGCCTTGTCCATCGGTGACCCCAACACCGGCGACGCGTCGCACGCGCGTCGGCCGTAACCCTTTCCCCATCAAGCTTCGGTGCGAACTGTAGTAGCAGGCAACCGAACCCGCTCCAGCCAACCCAGCCCCCGCTGGCCACCCGCCGCGCGCTTCCGCTCGGTCGACGACCGCGGTGAGGCGTCGTCTACGATTCCCCCGTGGCTGGGGGGAACCAAGTACTGAGCCGGCGCGAGGCTCTTCGACTTGCGCTGCTGGGGGTCGGAGCCGTCGGGGCGTCGTCGATCCTCGGTGGCTGTGCGGGCGATGCATCAGGCGAGGGCGCTGCCCGGCGCGATCAGCCCACCCGCCCCAACATCCTGCTGATCGTCGCCGACGACATGCGCTATGACCAGCTGGAGTACATGCCGAACGTCCGGCGACTGCTGGAGGAGAAGGGCACCGCCTTCACCCAGGCGCGGTGCAACGTGCCGCTGTGCCAGCCCAGCCGCGTCGGCTTCCTCACCGGGCAGATGTCAGAGCACAACCACGAGCTCTCCGTCGGGTTCTACGGCTCCAGCTTCACCGACCACGACAACGCCATCGGCAGCTGGATGCACGAGGCCGGGTACCGGGTCGGGCTCTTCGGGAAGTACGTCAACTGGTACGACGGGTCGGGCGGCATCGACCCGCCGAGCGGCTACGAGGCCTGGCACGAGCTCATCGATCTCGACCTCGACTACGGGTTCCGCGTCCGCCTGGCGTCGGGCGTCACCACCGTCGCCGACGAGTACAGCACCGACTACTTCGCCCGAGAGGCGACTGCTTTCATCGAAGGGGGCGGACCGTTCGTCTGCATCGTGACGCCCACCCAACCCCACTCGCCGTCGATGCCCCGTCGAGACCTAGAGAACGCCTGGTCCGACGTTCGGTGGCCGGTCGTCGACGAAGTCGACGTCAGCGACAAGCCGCCGTGGATCCAGCGCCTGCGCCCGTTGAACGATGCCGACATCGAGCAGATCGTCTCCGATGCACGCGGGGCGCTCCGGGAGCTGTCGGCCGTCGATGACATGGTCGACAGGATCGTCGGCGCCATGGATCGGGAGGTGCTCGACAAGACGATCGTCATCTTCACGAGCGACAACGGCATCCACCTCGGCGAGCACCGGCGGCGGGGCTCAGCTACCAAATCCGGTCCCTACGAGGTGGGCCTCCACGTCCCGCTACTCGTCCGAGGACCGGGCTTCGAGGCCGGCGCCGAGGTTACCGCCCCGAGCTTGGTGTTCCAGGACATCAATGCCACGCTGCGCGAGCTCGGCGGCGCCGAGGCCGGGCTGCCGCACCAGGCGGGCGTCTCGCTGGCGGGGATCGCGGCAGCCCCGGACGAGCACGCGTCCCGCATCCTCCTCCACGCCATCGCCGAGGGGTTCGAGACCGACAGCGGCGACGGCATCACCACCGGCCCCGATGGTCCGCTCGGCTTCCGCAAGCTCTACCGGTACCCGTCACGGGAGGCCGCGCCCGAGGGGCCGTTCACGTACGAGGCGTATGACCTCGACGACGATCTGGACGAGCAGGCCAACTGGGCCGACGACGAGTCGCGTCGTGACGAGCGCGACCGCCTCGAGTCGGAGCTCGACGCACTGCTCACCTGAGGATCAGCCGTGGCGGCTCGATCGGATGGGGAGCAGCATCAGGGACCTGATTGCACCGTCACAGACGCGCCCTCGGGGTCGCACAACTCGATCGTCTGCCCCTGAGGTGCGGAGGACGCGTTCACCGTGAGCGGCCCGGCGAAGGCGACGACGGGCAGGCCCCGCCACTGGAACGGGACCAGTCCGACGGTCCCCGACGGATCGGTGTACGAGACCCACAACTGACCCTGGCCACGCAGGCGGAGGGAGCTGCCGGCGTGCAGCGTGACCGGCGTGCCGGCGGTGATCGCCTCGCAGCGGGTGGGCTCATGGCCCGGCGTCTCCTGCATGGCCACCCGCAGCTCCGTCGTCGCCTGCACCTCGGGCGGGGTGTCGTCAGGCGTGGGGATGCGACCGGACCTCACACCGTCCAACAGCCAGCCCATCGACACGTACGGCGCCAGGCCGCGCTCCGGCCGCAAGTCACGGGGCACCTGGTCGGCGAACCGGGTGTGCGGGACCGCCAGCATCATCGTCCGGTAGGCCGCGAGGAACTCGCCGGCGTAGGGCCGCTCGTTCGAGAAGTCCCGCACGTTGCCCACCAGCGACGCCACGAGGAACGCCGCCAGGACCGGTACGGCCGCCCGCCAGCGCCGCATGACCGCGTCGGCCGCAATAGCCACGACCGGGACGAGCAGCACCGCGAAGACGTGGACGTAGCGGGTCGACCGCTCGATCCCCGGAGAGAACCCGACGCGCCCGGACGCGGTGACCAGCACGAACACGAACGCGCCAACGGCCATGGCGGCGGGGGCGGCCGCCACCTTCCTCAGCTCGGGGAGGGGCCGGCCGCGCCAGGCCAGGACCACGCCACCGACGATGAGGCCGCCGAGGACCCACCCCAGCCCGGGGACCTGCGCCAAGCCGCCGAAGCCGGCGGCGATGGTCGTGCGGGCGAAACGAAGCGCGTCGAGGGGACCGCTGAAGGACTGGCTGTTGCCGAGGTCGTCTCCTGCGATCACGAAATGCCATACCAGGTACGCGACGCCGAGCGGCGCGGCCTGGAACGCCGCCGCGCGCCAACCCCGGCGCACCAGCACCGCCAGGGCGACGACCACGACCATCGTCACACCGATGCCCGACGACATCAGCGCGGCCAGCCCGGCGAGCACCGCCAGCCAGTCGCGCCAGTTCACACGGCCGTCGTGGTCCGCCAGCAGGAGCTGGATCAAGCCGAACGCCAGCGACATGTTGAAGTTGATCTGGAAGCCCCAGACGACGTCCTCCTCGCCGGCCCCGAAGAACACGAGCGGCACCACGATGGCGGTCGCCGTCCACGGCCGCACGCCGGCCCTGCGGATCACCGCCCGGACCAGCAACACCACGGTGAGGTGGCTGAGAACGCACATCAGCTGGTACGGCCAGTAGCTGTGCAGACCGAACAGGTACCACTCGGCGCGGTAGACGATGATCGGGAGGGTCGACCAGTGTGCGCCGTGCGGCTCGAACAGGTCGCCGAGATCGCCGCCGTCCCGGGACGCCAGGAAGTCCCAGTCGTCGAACTGGAACCAGCGGTCGTGGCCCAGGCGGAGAAGGATCGGGATCGAGACGACCGCGACGACGAGGAAGGCGACCAGAGCCCACCGCTCGGTCGACCAGCCAGCCGACGCCTGTGCCTGCTCCGGCGGGGAGGTACTGGTCTCGTCGACCGTCTCCACCGCCACCCCGCCGTCGTCTGCGGTCGGCATCGTCGGCGCTCCCCCAGTCACGACGCTCTCCGGAGCCAGGGACTCTAGCGCGGGGCCACGCTGGTCGGCTCGAGATCTTCCGGCCGCAGGGGTCGCACCATGTCGAACACGTCGTCGTAGTGGTCCGCCAGCCGGAACCCGGTCTCCGGCAGCGGCACCGGACCGCGCCGGACGGCGATCCAGTGCCGGTTGACGCTCAGATCGTCGATCAGCCGTGACTCGGACACCTGCGCGAGCGTGAACTCGATCACCAGCCGCGACAGCGGCGTCTTGGCGCCTTCGCCCGACTCGACCCGCTCGGCGAGCCGCGCCGCCAGCCGCTCGGCGTCCTGGGGCGGCGCCTCGGCGAGCATGCGCCCGAGGCGCGCGGCGATCTGGTGCAGGCCCGCCCAGTCCTCGATGAGGTACAGCCCGCCGGGACGGACCAGCGGGAAGAGCGTCTCGAAGGACGCGAGCGTGGGGCCGTAGAGATGCGAAGCGTCGTCGACCACGAGGTCGATGGGCTCGTCCCCGAACTCGGCAGCGACGATCTCCCGCAGGCGGTCGCCGTCGGCCTGGTCCACCCCGAAGTAGGGCCGCACGACGGCCCCGAGGTCCCGTGCCCGCACGAACTCGTCGAGGTGGGCGATCCGGTCGGGTTTGTGCTCGATGCCGACCAGCCTGGCCGGCCTTGCACGTAGGGCAAACCACGCGAGGCTCCCGCCGTAGGCAAGGCCGAGCTCGATCATGCGCGGTCGCACGAACTCATCCAGCACCCGCGCGTAGGCCGCCACATGCGCCGCCGGCTTCATCAGCGTGAAGCGGTCGGGGGCGGCCTGATCGATGAAGCTGCTGACGAACCGGATCCCGTCCAGCTCGAACTCGACCGCGTCCTCGTTGTCGTCGCCCAGCATCACGCGGACGTTAGGGGACGCCGGGCTACGGCGACCAGCCGGTCGGCAAGGCAGGGCGGGGATGCGCTAAACCGGTGGCCCGCCGGGGAGCGGTGCGAGCACCGGGCGCGCCCGGCCCCGACGCCATCACTGCATCCATGTACCCGCTCTGGAACGACGTCGTCTTCCCTGTGATCCAGGCCACGGCGCCGCGGCGCGTCGTCGAGGTGGGCGCCCTCCGGGGCGAGAACACCGAGCAGGTGCTGGAGCGGCTGGGACCCCACGTCGAGTTCCACGTCATCGACCCCGTCCCCGACTTCGACCCGGCCGAGCACGAGGCCCGCTTCGCCGGCCGCTACGTGTTCCACCGCGACCTCAGCGTGAACGTGCTGGGCGAACTCCCGCCGATGGACGTGGCCCTGATCGACGGCGACCACAACTGGTACACGGTGAACACGGAGCTGCGCCTGCTCGCTCGCGTGTCGCGGGCCGCGGGCGCGCCGCTGCCGGTCTGCATCTGCCACGACGTCGGCTGGCCCTACGGCCGCCGGGACCTCTACTACGACCCCGACAACATCCCCGCCGAGCATCGACTCCCGTGGCGCCGGGCCGGGATCCGGCGGGGGCAGTCGGAGCTGGTCGAGGACGGCGGTGGCGTGAACGCCGAGCTGGCCAACGCCGAGCACGAGGGCGGGCCCTGCAACGGGGTGCTGACCGCCATCGAGGACTTCGTCGCCGAGCACGACGGCCCGCTGCGCCTCGTCGTGCTGCCCGTCTACTTCGGGCTGGCCATCCTGGTCGAGGAGGCGCTCCTCGCCGACCGACCCGACCTCGCTGCCGTGCTCGACCGCCTGGAGAGCTCGGCGGGCAAGGACATGCTCCTCCGCCTCGGCGAGGACATCCGGCTCGACGGCGCGGACTTCGACCAGGCGATGCTGCGCGAGCGGGATCGCCGGGTCGACGGCCTGACCCACCGCTACCTCGACACGGTGAAGGCGGCGATCGTCAACGACCACCACCTGGAGACCGAGGCCCGGGTCCACCACCTGGCCAGCGTGATCCGGAAGAGTGCGCAGCCCAACGACGCGGTTCTGGCCGATCCGGCCCGCAACGCCGCGGACATCGTGCGAGGCCTCCAGGAGCGGCACCGGGTAGGCGGCGACCCCGGCGACGCGCTCGTCGGACCCGGCTACGCGGCCGGCGGCCGTGCCGGCCTCGACCGCCTCCACCACCACCTCGACCTGGTGTGGGAGCGGCACGTGCGCGGCGGCGTCGCCACCTGCGGCACGGGGCAGGGCGGTGCGGCGCTGTTCATGGCCGCCTTCCTCGAAGCCCACGACCAGGACCCCCGGCCCACGCTCCAGCGCCCGCTGTGGGTGCTCGACCGGTTCCGGCGGTCCGCCGGGGGGGCCGACCTCAACGTGGTGCGGGACCGCCTGGCGCGCTTCGGCCTGCTCGGCACCCGGGTGCGGCTGCTCCAGGGTGACCCGAACGCCGCCGCCGCGGAGCTGGCCGATCACCAGCTGGCCGTCCTCCACTTGGGGCCCGGCCTCGGTGCGGATGCGGCCACCGTGCTCGAGGTGCTCTACCCGCGGGTGGCGGCCGGCGGCGTCGTGCTGACCGACACCCCCGACCCGGCCACCGCCGATGCTGTCGAGGCGTTCCGCCGCCGCCACGGCGTGACCGCACCGCTGGAGCGGGACGACGCCGGGGGGCTGGCGTGGTGGAAGGCCGAGTCCGTCGGGCCGGCGCCCGTGGCGGAGTCCCGGCCGGACGCGAGCCGCGCCCCGCTGGCCCGGCCGCTCGGCCTGGTCCCACCCGACCTGTCCGTGATCGTGGCCGTCCACGACATGGGCCGAGAGGCGCGCCGCTCCCTGCTTTCCCTGACGCGGCGCTACCAGCAGGGCCTGGACGGCACGCGCTACGAGGTCATCGTCGTCGAGAACGGCTCGGCCCCCGGCGAGCGCCTCGGGTCGGAGGCGGTCGAGAGCCTCGGCCGGCCGTTCCGCTACCTCGACATGGGCGACGACGCCACGCCTTCGCCGGTGGCGGCGATGAACCGGGGGCTCGAAGAGAGCCGGGGCCGGGCCGTGGCCCTCATGGTCGACGGCGCCCATGTCCTCACCCCCGGGGTGCTCCGCCACGGGCTGGCCGGCCTGGACGCCTACGCACCGGCGATCGTCGCCACCCAGGCCTGGTACGTGGGTCCCGGGCAGCAGGGCGACGTGATGCGGGCGGGCTACGACCAGGCGGTGGAGGACGCGCTGTTCAAGCAGATCGCCTGGCCGGCCGACGGCTACCGGCTGTTCGAGATCGGCCACTTCGCCGGGGACCGCGACTGGCTCGACGGCCTGTGGGAGAGCAACTGCCTCTTCGCCCCCCGCGGCCTGCTGGAGCAGGTCGGCGGGTTCGACGAGGCCTTCGCCATGGCGGGCGGCGGCTACTGCAACCTCGACCTCTACGAGCGCCTGGCCTCGGCTCCCGGCGTCCGGGTGGTGACCATCCTCGGCGAGGGCTCGTTCCACCAGCTGCACGGGGGCACGACGACCAACCAGGCCGACCCCCTGGAGCGCCGCGCCCGCATCCGCAGCTACGTCGACCACTACCAGCAGGTCCGCGGCCGCCCGTTCATGGGGCCCGAGAAGCCGATCCACTACGTGGGCGGCTTCGCCACCGAGGCGGCCAAGCGCGTCCGGGCCCGGAGGATGACCGCGAAGGCGTTCGAGGTCGACCCGGCGCTCGAGGGGGCCGACGGCCCGGAGCCCGACTCGCCCGTCCCGGTGGCCGACGACCTGCGCGACGGCTTCACGGCCGCCTACCACCGCAGCCTCGCCTGGCGCGACACCCGGTGGTTGGGTCGCCCGGTGCCCAACGCCCCCACCGACCTGATCGCGTACCAGGAGATCCTGGCCGAGGTCCGGCCCGACTGGGTGATCGAGACCGGCTCGCGCGACGGTGGCCGGGCGTGGTTCCTCGCCACCCTGTGCGACCTCCTGGACCACGGCGAGGTGATCTCGGTCAACGACCGCCGTCGCGACAACCTGCCCTCCCACCCGCGCATCCGCTACGTGGACGCCGCGCCGCACGAGCCGGCGGCGCGGCGGCTGGTGGACGGGATCGTCGGCGACCGGCCCCGGGTCCTGGTCGTCCTCGGCTCCCGCACGCGCCGTGACCGCACGCGCCGCGAGTTCGAGGCTTTCGCCCCCCTCGTCCCCGTCGGCTCCTACCTGATTATCGAGCACACAGTCCTGAACGGCTTCCCGGTGGACGCCAGCTTCGGGCCCGGTCCCCACGAGGCCCTGCGCCGGCTCCTGAACCTGCACGGCGAGTTCCTGGCCGACACGACCCGTGAGCGGCATGCCCTGACCTTCAACCAGGGCGGGTTCCTGCGGAGGATCTCATGACCGATGGCACCCGGCGGTTCTTCGTCGCCCACATGCAGAAGACCGCAGGCACGACGCTCCGGGACCGGTTGCGGGCGTCGTTCACCGACGAGCAGATCTACCCAAACGCCTCCGACGGCCCCGATGCCAGGACCGCGGTCATCTCCGTGTCCCACCTCCAGGAGCGGTGGGCGGTCCGCGGCGACCGGATCCGCCTGCTGACCGGCCACTTCCCGGTGCGCACCGCCGAGCTGCTCGGGGTGCCGTTCGTGACGATGACCGTGCTGCGCCACCCGGTCGACCGGACCTTGTCGTTCCTGCGCCACCAGGCCGAGCGCCGCCAGCGCGGGGCGACCGAGGACACGCCTCTCGTCGAGATCTACGAGGATCCGTTCCGGTTCACGCACATGATCCAGAACCACATGGTCCGGACGCTCTCTCTGTCGCCGGAGGAGATGGCGCAGAACGACGGTGTGCTCACCCCTGTCCCCTACACGCCCGACCGGCTTGAGCGGGCGAAGGAGGCCCTCGCCAGCCTCGACCTCTTCGGGCTCCAGGACCGGCTCGAGGAGTTCTGCGACGAGCTGACCGCGGGGTACGGGCTCGACGTCGGCACACCACTGCGCACGAACACGACCCGGGCGGGAGCGGTCCCCGACGGGCTGGCCGACCGCATCGCCCAGGACAACGCCCTCGACATGGAGCTCTACGACTACGCCTGCCGCCTCTACGAGGCCCGAGGGGCGCGGGCGCGACCGTCAGAACAGCTCGATGTCGCCCAGGGCCAGGGCCCAGTCGTCGACGCGCCCGCCGGCCGTTCCGTCCCGTAACGGCCGCCACGTGAGGACCGGCCCCCGCGGGGCCCGGACGAACCCGACGCGGTCCACCGCCGGCCCGCCCAGCCTGATCACGTAGTCGGCGCCCGAGGTGCGTGCCGTCGACCGCACCAGTGCCCGGTGGGCACCTGGGTCCGCCGCCGGGGCGAGGACGTCGCACAGCGCGCACTCCAGGGCAGATCCCCGCCGCCGCACGCGGAAGATGGCCACCCCGTCGCGCACATCGTCGCCGAGCGTGACGGCCCGGTACCCCAGGGGGCCGAAGCCGTACCGCCACCGCAGAAACGCCGGCGTGCGGTGGGTGCTCAGCCGGCCGGGCGGTGCCACCGAGCCCAGCAGCTCGGCGAGGCCCGGCGACGCCAGCACCTCGGTCGCCGGCCGGCCCGCGGTCGAGGGAACGGACCAGATGTCGGCCGGGACGCGCGCCCGGGCCATCCGCCACGGCGAGGCGGGCGACGTGAGCCGCACCGACGCGGCCAGGTGCCCGACCTGTGTCCATCCCATCTTGAGGTAGCCCGGCCGGCTGCTGTCGTTGGGGGTGTTGAACACGAACGCCACGCCCTCGGCCCGCAGGTCGTCGAGCGCGTGGAGGGTCATCCGGCGGAAGATGCCCCGCCCCTGGTGGCTCCGGCGGGTCGCGGTGTCGACCGCCCGCACGGTCCGGAGGATCTCACCGCCGGGTGCGACGTGCTCCCACCGCAGGAAGTTGCGCAGGCCGACGACCTCGTGGCCGTCGACCGCAACCCACGACGGGGACGGGCCGAACGGGTTCTGCTCGTGCTTCCAGGCGTAGAAGGCGGCGAAGCTGTCGTCGGACGACCACCCCAGGGTCGGCCCCAACAGGCGGAGCACCGCGCCGCGGTCCGCCGGCTCGGCGCACCGCACGAGGATCTGGTCGTCGGTCGTGGACGTCATCACACCATCCGTGAGCTCATGAGGACCGGAGGTCCCGGACTTCGTCGGGTACCCCGGGCCCGCAGAAGCGGTGGTAGGCCTCTTCGGGATCGGGCGGGATGCGGACCCGGGTGTTGTCGGCGGCGTGGACGACGTTGTACAGGAACCGCTTCGGCGTGAGCGGTGCCCCCGCCGCGTCCAGGAGCCGGTCGATCTCGTCGCAGTCCAGCGCGGCGCGGGCCCAGGCGACCTTCTCGTCGAACTCGGCGGGGGACAGCGTCCCCAGCATGCGCGTGCTCGTGCTCGGGAACTGCGCGGGGTCCGGCCTCGACCCGGGGGGCGTCAGGAGCGCCGCCATCCACGGGCCCGGGAGCGGCTTCTCGTGTCCCGGGAGCGGCGCGACCCACGACTGCTCCACCAACGGCTGCAGCTCGATGTGCGCCGCCAGCGTGTGTGCCAGTCCCAGGCCGTCCAGGACGTAGAAGTCCGGTCCCATGCCATAGGCGACGACCCCCACACCGGTGAACATTCCGATCGGAAGGTCAAGGTCCTCTCGCACCTCGATCTCGGCCCGGCTGAAGGCCACGAACTGTTCCTGCCGATACACGGCCGGCCCCGTGTACCACGCCGGTGGCTCTCCGTCGGGCGGCCAGCCGCGATCCTCGGTCGTCACCAACCCACGCTCCTCCGGTAGGACGGTCATGTTGGTCAGCTGCTCCTCGTACTGCAGGGGCCGGAACGCCACGATGGCGATCGCAGCCCACGGTGCGAGGATGATCGCCGCCACGTGTCGGCGAGTCGCCGGGACAACGGCCACCGGTGCACAGATGGCGAAGAGCGCGGGGAGGAAGAGCCGCGCGTGCATGTAGTCGCCGCCGACGGCGACGACGTACGCCCCGTGCAGCACCCCACAGATCAGGAACGCTGCAGCGGTGAGCCGGGTGCGGAGGCCGGTCACGATCGAGGCGAGCGGCAGGTAGGCCCCCGCCACCAGGGCCAGCGCGGGGACCCACAGCCAGTAGGGGTCGATGACGTCCTGCAGGTACAGCCAGCCGCGCTCGAGGTTGGTGCTACCTCCCTCCTTCGCCACGGCGGTGTTCGGGACGACGCTCCCGAAGTAGCCCATCCGGAAGACTTGGTACGCCACCGGCAGCGCGACGGCGGCGGCGATCAGCGCCACCCGCCGCCTGCGACCGCTCTGCCGCCACTCGCCCACCAGCACGACCGCGATGAACGCGGCGCTGAACAGCGCCAGCTCCGGACGGACCAGCCACCCGAGCCCGAGCACCACGGCGGCCGGGTACGACAGCCGCGCCTCCCGGCTGCGGGACCACGACGCCAGCAGCCACAGGCAGCCGCCCAACCAGCCGAACACCAGGCCCGTCTCCAGGCCGCTCGTGGCCCACACCCACACCGGTGTGAGGGCGACGAAGACGACCACACCGCAGGGGACGAACCAGCGGTCGTCGAACGCATGCGGCACGAGCCGGCGGGCGCCGGCTATCGCCAGGCCCACGCCTGTCTCTTATACACATCTCCGAGCCCACGAGACCCGC
>JBKPRV010000527.1:0-9735 GCA_046734715.1 Actinomycetota bacterium
CCAGTACGGCCTCACCGGCGACGCCCAGGGCCACTTGGCTGGTGGCCAGCACCCGCAGGCCCGGACCGGCGTGCAGCAGGGCCAGCGCGGCCCGGGCGGCGGCCGGGGCGACGTGCTCGCAGTTGTCCAGCACGACCAGCACGTGGCGTCGGGCCAGCGCCGCCGTCGCGCGGGCCAGGTGGTCGTCGCCCTCGGCCGCCGGGCCCGCGGCCGGACTGGTACCCACGGGGGCGCCCACCGCCGAGGCGATGGTGGCGTCCACCGCGTCGGCGCCCCCTCCGGCCAGGTCGACGACGACCACGCCGTCGGCGTAGGACTCCGTCTCGCTCGCACCCACGTCGACCGCGAGGGTGGTCTTGCCCACCCCGCCCGGCCCCACCACGGTGACCAGCCGTGCGGTGCGCAGCCGCCGGATCACCGCGGCGTGCTCGTACTCGCGGCCCACCAGCCCGGTGAGCGGCGCCGGCGCCGTGCCGGGCGCGGGCTGCCAGCGGGCCGCGTCGAGGGCCGGGTCCTGGAGCAGGATGGCGGTCTCCAGCCGCTGCAGCTCGGGGCCGGGATCGAGGCCGGTGCGCTCGACCAGCGTGGCCGCGGCCTGGCGGTAGGCGCGCAGGGCGTCGGCCTGCCGCCCGGCCCGGGTCAGCGCGGTCATGAGCAGCGCCCAGCGCCGCTCGCGCAGCGGCTCGTCGTTGACCAGGCGGCCCAGCAGGGCCAGCGCGCGATCGAGCCGGCCGTCCTCCACCAGCGCCTCGGCCAGGTGTTCCTCGGCGTCGCGCCGCTGGTCCTCGAGGGCTCGGGCTTCGGGCCCCAGCAGGGGATCGGCGCGCAGCTCGCCCAGGGCGTCGCCCGCCCACAGGTCGAGGGCGGCGGTGAGTAGGTCGGCCGCGGCGGCCGCGCCGAGCCCGTCCCGCTCGGCGGCTGCGGCCTCGTCGCACAGCGCGGTGAAGCGGTGGACGTCGACCGCGCCGGGCGGGGACCGCAATGCGTAGCCGCCGCCGGTGGACTCGATGCCGACGCCGTCGACCATCGTCAGCGTGCGGCGCAAGCGGGACACGTGGCCCTGGATGGCGGTGCGGGCGGTGGGGGGCGGGCCCTCCGGCCACAGGCGGGCTGCGAGGTCGTCGGCGGTCCACGCCCGGTCGGGATGCAGGGCGAGCCAGGCCAGCAGGCGGGACACATGGCCGCGGAACGCCACTTCTGTCCCGGAGTTGGTGACCAGTCGCACTGGTCCCAGCAACCGCACGGCCACGCCGTCCGCCACGCTCCGTTGTGTAGCAGGACTGGCCGCGCCGTGCCGCGCCGATAGCCTGCGGGCTCGTGGCCCTGCGCTGGATCGACAACCACTGCCACCTGGGGTGGGAGGGCGACGACGCGCCCACCGAGGAGGCGATCGACCGCATGGTGGCCGACGCGCAGGTGGCCGGCGTCGAACGGTTCGTCACGGTGGGGACCGATGTTCCGCGCTCCGCCGCCGCGGTGGCCGCCGCCGCCCGGCATCCGGGCGTCGTGTGGGCGACGGTCGGGCTGCATCCTCACGACGCCAAGCTCGGCCTGGACGGCCTGGCCGAGATGCTGGCGGCCCCGGGCGTGGTGGCGGTGGGCGAGTGCGGGCTCGACTACCACTACGAGCACTCCCCGCGGGCCACGCAGCGGGAGGCGTTCGCGGCCCAGATCGGCTGGGCCCACGAGCGCGGCCTGGCGTTGATGGTCCACACGCGGGAGGCGTGGGAGGACACGTTCGCGGTGCTGGACGCCGAGGGCGTGCCCGAGCGCACGGTGTTCCACTGCTTCACCGGCGGCCCGGGCGAGGCGGAGCAGTGCCTGGCGCGGGGCGGCCACCTCTCGTTCTCGGGCATCGTCTCGTTCCCCTCTGCCGAGGACGTGCGAGCCGCGGCCGCCGTGTGCCCGCTGGACCGGGTGCTGGTCGAGACCGACAGCCCCTACCTCGCCCCAGTCCCGCACCGGGGACGGCCGAACCGGCCCGCGCTGGTCCCCGTGGTGGGCGAGGCGCTGGCCCTGGCCATGGGCCGGCCGGTCGAGGAGGTCGCCGCCGCCACGTGGTCCAACGCGGCGCGGGTCTACGGCCTCGGGCCGTGACGCTGACGCCCCGGCAGGTGCGCGAGCTGCTCAGCGAGCACGGGCTGTCGCCGAGCCGGGCGCTGGGGCAGAACTTCGTGGCCGACCCCAACACGGTGCGCCGCATCGCCCGCCTGGCCGAGGTGGGGCCGGGCGACCGCGTGGTGGAGGTCGGCCCCGGGCTGGGGTCGCTGACCCTGGCGCTGGCGGAGACGGGCGCGTCGGTGACCGCGGTGGAGCTGGACCGCCACCTGCTGCCCGCGCTGCGCAGCGTCGTCGAACCCCATGGGGTGCGGGTGGTGCAGGGCGACGCCATGCGGCTCGACTGGTCCGCCTTGCTCGGCGAGGAGGACGGCTCTGGCGGCTCCGCCGCCTCAGGGGAATGGTCGCTGGTGGCCAACCTCCCGTACAACATCGCCACGCCGCTGGTGCTGGACCTGCTCGCGGGCGTGCCCGCCATCGAGCGCATGCTCGTGATGGTGCAGCGGGAGGTGGGGGAGCGGCTGGCCGCCCACCCGGGCGAGCGGGCCTGCGGCATCCCCTCCGTCAAGGTGGCGTACCGCGCCACGGCCGAGGTCGTGGGCCGGGTGCCGGCGACGGTGTTCATCCCGCCGCCCCGCGTCGAGTCGGTCCTGGTGCGGCTGCGGCGGCTGCCGGAGCCACCCGTGGAAGCCGATCCCGCCGCGCTGTTCCGCCTCGTGGAGGCCGGCTTCGGCCAGCGCCGCAAGATGCTGCGCCGCTCGCTCGCCGGGCTGGTCGACCCGGCGGCGTTCGAGCGGGCGGGCGTGCGGCCCGAGGCCCGGGCCGAGGAGCTGTCGCTGCAGGACTGGGCCCGGTTGGCCTCCTCCGATGTGGAAAGGTGAGCCCGTGACCAACCCGCAGGAACCGACCGGTAGCCCGCCGGTGCCGCGGGCGCCGGGCGTCTGGCTGGTGCGGCGGGGGGCCGGCTGACCGTCGTCCTCGCCCCGGCGAAGCTGACCGTCTCCCTGCGGGTGACGGGGCTGCGAGCCGACGGCTATCACCTGCTGGACGCCGAGATGGTCAGCCTCGACCTGGCTGACGAGCTCACGTTCGGCCCGGGCTGGGGGCTCGACGTGGTGGAGGGCCACCACCTCGGCTATGTCGACCCGCACGACAACCTGGTCGGCCGCGCCCTGAAGGCGGTCGGCCGCGAGGCCCGGGTGTCGCTCGTCAAGCGCATCCCGGCGGGCGGCGGCCTCGGCGGCGGCTCGTCCAACGCCGCCGCGGTCATGCGCTGGGCCGGCTGCGACGACCTGTCGGTGGCGGAGTCGCTGGGCGCCGACGTCCCGTTCTGCCTGCACGGCGGCCGCGCCCGGGTGCAGGGCATCGGCGAGATCCTGTCCCCGCTGCCGTTCGTCGCCCGCACCGTCACGCTCGCGATGCCCCCCTACGGCTGCTCGACCCCCGCCGTCTACGCCGCTTGGGACGCCCTGGGCGGCCCGACGGCCGACGGCCCCAACGACCTGGAGCCGGCCGCCCTCGTGGTGGAGCCCCGCATGGCCTCGTTTCGCGACGAGCTCGGCTCGGCCACCGGCCAGACCCCTCAGCTCGCCGGCTCGGGCTCGACCTGGTTCGTCGAGGGCGGTCATCCGGGCCCGGGCCGCATCGTCGCCCACACCATCCCCGCCTACTACTGACTGCCCGGGGTGCGGGCCGGGGGACGCGCAACGAGCGCCCCCGGCGAAGGGGGCGCTCGGCGACAGACTCGGATGGACGTGGCGCCCGGCCGGGCAGTCGGCTTACTTGCCGGCGGCGCGGCGCTGCCAGCGAGTGCGCTTGAGCATCTTCTTGTGCTTCTTCTTGCGCATGCGCTTGCGGCGCTTCTTGATCAGAGAACCCATGAGGCCTGACACCCTAGTGGCGCCCCCAGCACCCCTCCAACCCGGGCGCCGTGGCCACTTCCAGCCCACCGAGCGTTACCTTGGAACGACCTTCGGGGGTAGTTCAAACGGCAGAACAGCAGCCTTTGGAGCTGTGTGTTGCAGGTTCGAGTCCTGCCCCCCGAGCCACCAGAGCCCCTGGTCACCGCGATGTCCACGGCCCGCAGGACGCGTATCGACGGGAGCGGTACACCTTGCGGTACACCTCGCTTCCGCCAGCGGGGGTGTGCGGACCCGGTTGATGCTCGACATCGTCGGCCAGGGCCGGGGCCCGCGCGGTGGAATCTATGGGTGCTCCTCTCTTCGCCAGGTGGGCGGCGCCGCTGCCACGTGCCCCAGGAGGGTGGGGGACCTGCGTGGCCGAAACGGCTCGTCGAGATCAGTCCCCGCTGACTCCGCGAGTCTCCCGGACACCTCCGACGAACCATGTCTGCGAGGACGGTCGAGGCCGCCGACGCCTGGTCCCCCATGAAGCGCGTCAGTTGACACGGGAGCTCGCCAGGCACCCCGTCGCGAGCACCCGCCGCGCGGGTGAGTTGTCGGTGGGTCGACCTAGTCCGCGAACACGTCGCGGCTGTGCTGGACGAAGAACGTGTGGTCGTGCCCCTTGTTGGGGTCGTTCGCGTTGTACTTCGCGCTCGTCGCCGATCCGTCGGGGAGATGCTCCTCGGAGTAGATCGCACCCACAGGACAGACATCAGGCTGGTAGCACGCAGTGCAGGACGTGCATTCCGCGAGGTTCACATACAGGATGCTGTCTCCGAAGACGTCGATCGCGACGGGATCTGCGGCGTGGGTGGTCTCAATGGTGCCGCTGCCCGCTTCGTCCTCGGAGAACAGCACGTTCTGCTGCGGTTCGAACTCGTAGATGCACTGCACCGGGCAGACATCGACGCACGCTCGATCCTTCACGTCGATGCAGGCTTCGGTGATGATCGCGAGACCGGCCATGGGTCGGCTCCTCATGTTTCGTCGTTGGTGTCACAGGTGCTCAGGAACGATGCTCGCTGCCAGGCACAAGCGTCCCGAACGTCGGATCCGAGCGCTTCAGCGAGGTGGCCGACGGCACTGCATGCCCGATCGACCGTCAAGGATCAGGTGAAGCCCGATTGTCAGCATCAAGCGGAGACGGGCGTCGATGCTCTGGGGTGCTCTGCCGAGTTCAGTTCTTGCGTCGAGCTCGGCTCTACGGTGTTAAGGGCACCGGTTGGCGCCGGCGCCACCGCCGGCCTGCGGGCGGCGGCTCGACGATGTAGCCGAGATCGCAGAGGCCTAGCACGTAGCGTGCAGGCCGCGATGGATTGCGCACTGTCATCGTGCCGCCCCGTGTTTCAAGCAACACCTTGCCCCGCAAGATGGCGACGATGGTGAAGGAGTCCATGAACTGCACTTCGCTGAGGTCGAGGACCAGATCGGTGTCAGCGACGGCAGCAGCTGTGGCGATCGCAGCTGAGATTGAGTGAGCGGTCGTGAGATCATGCTCGCCGCACAGCGAGACGACGGTCGTGTCGGCATCGTGGCTGGCGGACGGCAGGAGCACGATTGGCGGCATGACCGTCGCCGGGGTAGTGGTTTGGGTCATGGACCCTCCCTGGTCGGGGTCGTTTCGACGACGCGTTACCAGGGTCCAGAGCACCGGCCGGCGGGGCCTAAAGAACAGGCCCGGCAGGAGGGAAACGTCCTCGTGCTATCGAGACAGTACCGCGGTTCGGTGGTGCGGGCCGAGGAGGAATCCTCTCGACCAGGCAAGGTCATGCGATTGACACAAACATGCTTCGCGCGGGCCCGTCCGCAGCGTTCCAGAGCTCACCCGATGGGCCACAGGCGGGGGCACGTGACCGAAATACCCCAAGCCCTCACCCACGCCGCTCTCGTCCAAGCGGTACTCCCGCTGGCAACGCCCCCTCAGCTCGAGACCGCAGCTGAGGCAGTTGTGCTGAGAACGACGACGGAGCGGCCTGCGCTTTGACCACGACGGGTAGGCGTGGCCGTAGCGTCGCCGAGTCATAGGCGACCAGAGGCGAACAGGGGCGCAGACGTGGCAGTCACATCCGGCGTGTGCCCAAGGCCACGGCGCCACGCGACGCTTGGCCGACCGAGTAGAGCGGCGGAGTCGTCGGCGGCTTCGGATCCCCGGTCGTCGTCTCAGGTCAAGGTCGCCCCGTCGCGGGCCCCCGGGTCGAACGGCTTGCGCGGCGTCACCCAGCCTGCTGCTCGGTGGCACTCGACGCCGCCTGCTCAGCCGTGCTTGCCGGCACAGACGAGACAGCGGACGTGGAGATGACTCATGGCTGGTCCTTCCGTGGGACGACCTGACGACACCGATCGTGCTGTGGGGCAAGCCGGCGGCGCCGCAGCCCGTCCTCGGCCGGGCGACCAAGGCCGCGACCTGGCCGAGAACGACACGGCCTCCTCGCGGACAGCACCCGAAACCTCTGAGGGTACGCACCGATAACGGCCTCAGGGAATGATCCCGGCCCGATCCCGGCGTCGCACCAAGCTCGAGCGGGGGTCGATGCGAGTGCTGGCCACGGGCGGCGTCATCGACATCGCCACCGTCCTAGGCGCCGTGCTCGTAGGCCAGAGCGTTGCCGGCTGGATTGTGGGCCTGGCCATTGGCCTCACGTCAGTGATCCTCGCCGCTCTCCTGTGGTCGTCCCGACAGCTGTAGCTGGCCTGCGCCGGTGGGCAGCCCGGTAGCCGATGAGTAACGCAGTGTTGGCGGCGAAGAGCCATAGGCCGAGTAGCACAACCGCCGCCAGGGCATCGGACGCGTACCGGCGCTCGAAGTTGGCTCCTAGCCGCAGGTACGCCACGTACATGACGGACAGCACCGAGATGCTGGCGGCTGCGATGAGCGCGCCGTGGATCGTCGAGCGCCAGTCGAGCAGCGTGTGTGGGAGCACCCGGTAGATGAAGCCGACGGACACGAACGTGGCGCCGAACCCGTAGATGAACGCGGCTGCGAGCCCGACCACGAGCTCAGCGGGCGTGTCTCCGAGCGCGGCGGCGCCGGCATAGCTCGCGACGAGGCTGGCCAGTACGAGCACTGGCGCGAGGCAGACGAGGAGCAATGCTGCGCCACGACGCCGGAGCCCAGTGGCCTCGCGGTCGCCCGCGAGACGGTCGAGTACACGTACCAGCGCAGACCCGTAGGCGGTCGCTGGCCACACGGCGGCAACCACAGCCACGAGGCCGAGCCTGGTCCCAAGATCGGCGACCCGCTCGAGCGCCCGGTCGGCGCCGAGCGCCTGGGGGCTGAGGCGGGTGAGCTCTGCGGCGGCACGATCGATCTGTGTCGGACCCACCAGCAGGCTGGTGGCCCACAGGGCAACAACGACGAGAGGGGCGACGGAGATGAGCCCGTAGAAAGCAAGTGCAGCGGAGTAGAGGAAGAGGTCTTCGGCGCGCGCTGTCGCCAGGCCGCGGCGGGCCCGGCTGATCATGTCTGGCAGGGCAGGGGCCCGTGAGGCGGAACCCATGGTGCTCCTCTTGTCGCCAGCTACCACTATCGCGGGGCTGCTGCCCCGGACGCCGGGACGAGATGGGTTGGCGGCGGCGTAGTGCCGTCGCATGGCCGGGCGGGGGAGGCTCAGCCCACGGGGCGCGGTGGCCGTCGTTGCCGTAGCAGTGGCTGTCGCGCCGGTGGCGGCAAGGTGCGGGCCCCGCACCGGCCCGGTGGGGGGCGCGGCGGCGGTGGGCACCGCCCCAAGGTGTTCACCGCTAGCGCCGACGACCTCTACGTCGTGCCCGACCGCTGCCTCGGGCGCGGTCAGGGTCTCGAGCGTCATGGCCCGCAGGGTGTGACAATCAGACAGGCAGCTCGGACAGAGACGACGGGCGCCCGATGGAGCGAGCCATGGCCGCGTCGACCGCAGGCCAAGGCGGTGGCGGACGCGTCCCGTTGTCGGTCCGTCGACGCGGTCCCTGCATCCACGATCGGGGTAGATGTCGCGTCGCTCTCGACCGGTGCAGCGCCGCGCTCGGGCATCCGCGAGATCGCGGGCTCGAGCGGCACGATCGAAGGTCGCCGATCGCCGTTGCGCTCTTGCCTTGTCCCTGGTCATCCCATCTGCCCGTTCGGGGGAGTGAGGTACAGCCGGCGGAGTCGAGTCCTGCCGAGGCCACCGGATGCGGACGGAGCGGAGGGCGCCGGTCGGATCGGCACTCTCCGCTCGCGGATCGGGGCCGGTGGATCAGTTGCTGGTCGAGGCCTCGATGAGGGCTCGACCGCTGCCCGAGCCGATCGCGATCTTGCGTGGCTGTGCTTGCTCGGACACGGGAAGTGTCACGGTCAGCACACCTCGGTCGTAGGACGCTTGGAGGTTGGCGCTGTCGAGGCTGTCGCCCAGGAGCACGCGGCGGGTGTAGGTGCCGTGCGGTCGCTCGGCGGCGAAGATCTCGTCGTCCTCGTTGTGATCCCAGTCGCGGTTGGCTGAGATCGTCAACACGTCGCGCTCGACGGTGAGGTCGATGGCGTCGGGATCCAAACCGGGGAGGTCGAGGTCGATGGCGACCTCGTTGCCGTGTCGATAGGCGTCCATCGCGACGGTCGAAGAAGGTCGACGCCAGATCTGGTCGAACTGATCAGCGAGGCGGTCGTAGTCGCGGAATTGATCGAAGCGTACGAGCATCGTATATCTCCTCTTGTAATGTTCTACAACGAAAGTATACTACCATCGCTGGTAGATAACTCAAATTCTTGAAGAATCATGAAAGAAGTTGTGAATGCTCTCGTATCGACCAGGTGGCGGGTGACCCTGCGCATGGCGTGGTACCTGTAGAGCGCGGCGCGCTTCCGCGCCGACGATTGGTGTGCCGGCGGACCCAATCCCATCCGAACGTGCTCCCGCCGATCGCTCGGCCCTACGCCCGCGATCGCTCTCTGGCGGGAGCAGTTGATCGCCGGCTTCGACCGGCTCGCCGGGCGGCTCGCATCCGCTGACCAGGACGACGACGTGCTCGCTCGTTGCACCGCAGACGAGTTCGAGTTGACCTCACCATCAATCTCGCCGAGGCACACCTCATCGACGACGTTGTCAGCCCCGCCGCCGTCTGCCATCTGCTCGACCACGGGTCCGGCAGACGAGGACTTCAGCTGGATGCGCGAGAGGCTCTTCGCGGACCACGACCTCCTCATGCTCTTCAACCCCGCGCTCGACGGCATCGCGAACGCCATCGACGGGAACCCCTAGCGGCATCCCCCGGGACTTGGTTCACGCCGTTCCGAGGAGGATTCCGTCTCGTCAGCTCTCGGCGGTCGATCGACGAGGGCAACGTTCGGGTCTCTGACACCGACGCTTGCTCGTCCATTGCGCCCGCCCTGCGCGACGCACGGCCATCGCTCCGAGTGCGGCTGCGGGTCGGCCACGGTGACCTCGAGGGCAATGACGGCGAGCGGTCACATTCAGACAGGGCGACCCTTGGCGGGAGGCTCGGATCGTCTGGCCGGCGGTCCAGGACGGCGTTGGACAACCCATCGTTTCAGCCCTGGCACGCAGACTTGCCTCAGCCACCCAATCCGGAGGAGCGATGCGTACAACCGTCGATGGCGCCGGAGGTCTCCGCGTAGTCGATCAAGATGGTTAGCAACTCCGCGTCATGCGCCTCGGTGTCGAGCGGGATGGCCCCGAGTGCCAATTCGGGGACGGCCACATTCCAGGGTCGACTGCCGTCGATGTGGAACGCCCGGCAAATGCGGTCCGCCTCGTGCGACACGAGCGCGCTGTGGACATCCCGCCCGACCAGAGCGACCAGG
>JBKPRV010000528.1:0-3380 GCA_046734715.1 Actinomycetota bacterium
TCGACCTGCTGCACCACGACGTGGTGACGCTGTGCACCTGGTTCGCCCGCAAGGGCCTGACCTGCGACGCCGAAGCCCTGTTCGCCTCCCTGCTCGCGGAGGCATGGTGAGCCTCTGGCTCACCCGGAGACACAGTGAGGCTCAGCCGTCGGCAGCCTCGATGATCCGCAGGTCGCGCTCGGCCCCGTCGCCGAGCGCCCGCAGGGCCTCCTGGTAGGCGGGACTCTCGTAAGCCGCGACCGCCTGCTCGACGCTGTCGAACTCGACGAGGGTCGTGCGCTCCATGAGCCCGGACTCGAACACCCGGGCCGGCATCCCCCGGGCCAGGAAGCGCCCGCCGGCGGCCCGCATGGCCGGCCCGGCCAGCTCCCGGTAGGCGGCCAGCTTGTCCGGGTCGCTGATCGAGCGGAACGTGTTGATCCAGTAGGCGCCCATGACCGGACGCTACCGCCGCTCGTAGGTGATGCCCCCGGCCTCGGCGTCCCAGGTGGCGGTGGTGACACCCTCGGCCCGCAGGTCCCGCTTGAGCACCCGGCCCACGGGCGAGCGGGGCAGCTCGGCGCGGAACTCGATGTAGCGGGGCAGGGCGAAGTACGGCAGCTGGTCCACGCACCAGCGGAACAGCTCCTCCTCGGTCACGGCTGCGCCCTCCTTCACCGTGGCGGTGACCTTGAGGTCGTCCTCGGTGAGCGGGCTGGGCACCGCGTGGACGGCCACGTCGGCCAGCGCGCCGTGGCTCATCAGCACGCGCTCGACCTCGAAGCTGGAGATGTTCTCGCCCCGCCGCCGGAGGTAGTCGGCCTGGCGGTCGACGAAGAACAGGTAGCCGTCCTCGTCGATCCGGCCCACGTCCCCGGTGTGGTACCACCAGTTCCGGCTGGCCTCGACGGTGGCCTCGGGCCGACCCCAGTAGCCCTCGAACATGGTGTGGGGCCGGAGTGGGCGGATGACGATCTCGCCCTCGGTCCCCCGGGCCAGCTCGTGGTCGTCGTCGTCGAAGATGCGCACGTCGAAGTGCTGGTCGTTGACGACCCCGGCGGCGTTGGGCTTGTTCTCCACCCCCGGCGGCTGCCATGACACCAGCGATGCCTCGGTGGTGCCGTACGCCCCGCTGAACGTCGCCACCCCGAAGCGGTGCCGCAGGATGCTGTCGACCTCGACCGGCAGCGGCACGGCCCCGATCAGACGCAGGCTGGTGTTGGCCTCGGGTGCGCCCGAGCCGGGCATCTCGGGCCGGTCGACGTCGTGGGCCAGCAGATAGGCCATGGTGCCCAGCGTGGAGGTCACGGTGGCGCCGGTCCGGTTCATCTCGGGCCAGAAGCTGGACACCGAGAAGCGCCGCTCGATGGCGGCCCGCCCGCCGTAGATCAGCGGGCCGAGAATGGCGGTGACGATGGCGTTGAAGTGGAACATCGGCAGCGGCGTCCACACCACGTCCTCGGCGGTGCGGTGCCAGCAGATGCCGATCTGGCGGGCGAGCACCTCGTGGTACCGGTGGCTGAGCATGCAGCCCTTGGACGGCCCGGTGGTCCCGCCCGTGTACACGAACGTGGCCAGCGACGAGGGCCGCACCGCGGGCGGGGGCGGTATCTCGGCCCCGGCCAGCACGTCGTCCCAGCCATACACGCCGGCGCCGGCCAACGGCTCCGCGTTCCCGCCCACCACGATCACGTGGTCGAGGCCGTCCACCCGGGGGACCACCAGCTCGGCGCGCCCGACCAGCGACGCCTCCACGATCAGTACCCGCGAGCCCGAGTCGTGGAGCTGGTGGCGCAGGTACTCGCCCTTGTACGCGGTGTTGATGGGGACCGCGACCGCGCCGGCCAGCACCGCACCCCACCACGCCAGCATGGCCGGGGGTGAGTTCTCGATCAGGGTTGCCACCCGGTCACCGGGCTCGACCCCGAGAGCGATCAGGGCGCCCGCCAACCGCCCCGCCCCCTCCGCGACCTCGGCCGCAGTTGCCTGGGTTCCGGTGACATCCAGGTAGGGGCCGTCGGGGTCCGACTCCAGGCGCGCGTGGAGCAGGTCCACGATCGTGCGCTCGTCGCCGCTGATCCACCCCGCGCTCATGCATCCCCCATCTGAACGACGTTACCATCGGTCTGAACTGCCGTTCATGGGTAGGCCCATGGGGAAGGGACGCGTCGTGGACCTCTACTGGGACCCGCTCGACGTCGAGATCGACAAGGCGCCGTACGAGATCTGGCGCCGGCTGCGGGACGAGGCGCCGGCCTACCGCAACGACCGCTACGACTTCTGGGCCTTCAGCCGCTATGACGACGTCGAGGGCGCCCACCGGGACCCGGGCACGTTCCTGTCCAGCCACGGCACCGTGCTCGAGATGATGACGGCCGAACCGGTCCCGAGCGGGATGATGATCTTCCAGGACCCGCCCGAGCACACCCGGCTGCGGTCGCTGGTGTCCCGCGCGTTCACGCCCCGCCGGATGTCGGGGTTGGAGGCCCACATCCGCGACCTGTGCGGCGGCCTGCTGGCCCCCTGGAACGGAGACGGCGACTTCGACTTCGTCATGGACTTCGGCGCGGTGCTGCCCTCCATGGTCATCTGCGAGCTGCTCGGGGTGCCCGGCACCGACCGGGCGTGGGTCAAGGACAAGATCGACACCACGTTCCACATCGAGCCGGACGTGGGCATGATCAACGACGTCTCGCTCACGGCCCGCATCGACCTGGACGGCTACCTGACCGAGCTGTTGCGGGACCGGGCCGAACATCCCGGCGACGACCTGCTGTCCGGCCTGGTGCAGGCCGACCTGACCCTGCGGGAGTGTGCCGACTTCGCCAACCTGCTGGTCAGCGCGGGCACCGAGACCGTGGCCCGGCTGCTGGGGTGGGCCGCGGTGGTGCTGGAGGAGCACGCCGACCAGCGAGCCGAGCTGGCCGCCGATCCGGCGCTGTTGCCGGGCGCGGTGGAGGAGCTGCTGCGCTACGAGGCGCCCTCACCGGTCCAGGGCCGCTGGACCAGCCGGGAGGTGGAGCGCCACGGCGTCACCATCCCCGAGGGCGCCAAGGTGTTGCTCATCACCGGCTCCGCGGGCCGGGACGAGCGGCGCTACCCCGACGCCGAGCGCTTCGACGTCCACCGGCACTTCGACTCGCACGTGTCGTTCGGCTACGGCATCCACTTCTGCATCGGCGCCGCCCTCGCCCGCCTGGAGGGCCGCGTCGCCCTCGAGGAGGTGCTGGTCCGCCACCCGGACTGGACCGTCGACCACCACCGGGCCAAGCGCCTGCACACGAGCACGGTCCGGGGCTGGGAGAGCGTGCCTGTGGCCTGAGCGGCCCGCCGCGGAGCAGCAAGAGCGGGAACCTATGGCCTGAGCGGCCCGCCGCGGAGCAGCATGAGCGGGAAGCCTG
>JBKPRV010000529.1:0-13714 GCA_046734715.1 Actinomycetota bacterium
GGCGGCGCCAGCCCGGCGGCGGCCCAGGCACACCCGGCCCGCGCCGGGCAGGTCCCGCAGGCCGGGGATCGGCGCAGGCACACGGTGGCCCCCAGCTCCATGACCGCCTGGTTCCAGGCCCACGCCCGCCCGGCGGGCACCAGCGCGTCGGCCCGAGCCTGCGCCTCCGCCGGGCGCAGCGGCCGTCCCTCCCACCGGGCCAGGACCCGCCCCACGTTGGTGTCCACCACGCCCACGTCCTGCTCGAAGGCGAAGGCCAGGACCGCCCGGGCGGTGTAGGGGCCGACGCCGGGCAACGCCCGCAGGGCGGCGAGGTCGGCCGGCAGCTGCCCGTCGTGGCGCTCGACCACCGCCTGGGCGGCCCGATGGAGGCTGACGGCCCGGCGGTTGTACCCGAGGCCCCGCCAGCGTCGGACCACCTCCCCCACCGGCGCCGCCGCACAGGCCGCGGGCGTCGGGAACGCGGCCAGGAACGCCCGGTAGTACGGCATCACCCGGTCCACGCCGGTCTGCTGGGCCATGACCTCGGAGACCAGCACGGCCCACGGGTCGCGGGTCGACCGCCACGGCAGGGGCCGCAGGTGGCGCTCGCCCCAGTCGATCAGCCCGGGCAGTGGTACACCCGCGTGACGTACGGGAAGGGGAAGCGGTCGCGCCCGGCCAGCGCGGGATGGGTGCGGGCCAGGTTCCGGATGCGATCCAGCACCTCGGCCTTGTGGTCCGCCGGGAGCGAGCCGACCACGCTGACCGACTCGGCCCGCGCCACCAGCAGCTCGGGATCGCAGGGCTGGTCCCAGGCGTGGGTCCACAGTGTGACCGGGCCGAACCCGCCCGCAGCGGCCACCAGCCCCGGGTAGTCCACGTCGTAATAGCTGTCGTAGGGCCGCTCGCAGTCCGGGCCGTCGACCAGCAGGTCCCCGAACTCGCGCACCCAGTCGTGGTCGCGGTCCCGGATGTTCCACACCAGGAACAGGTGTCCGCCCGGCCGCAGCACCCGGCGCATCTCGGCCAGCGCCACCGGTGCGTCGAACCAGTGGAACGCCTGGGCGACGGTGATGGCGTCGACCGAGTCGTCGGCCAGCGGCAACCCCTCGGCCGTGCCGTCGTGCACCTCGACCTCGGGCAGCAGTGCGACCAGCTGGTCCCGCATGCCGGCCACCGGCTCGATCGCCACGACATCGGCCCCGGCGGGGACCAGGAGCCGGGTGAGCTTGCCGGTGCCGGCGGCGAGGTCCAGCACCCGGCGGCCGGGCCCGATGCCGCCATGGCCCACGATGTACGCGACCGCCTCGGCCGGGTAGGACGGCCGGGCCGCCTCGTAAGCGCCCGCGTTCTGGTCGAAGCCGAGGGCGGCTTCGCGGATGCCCTCGGCCATCTAGTCCTCCTCGGCGAACACGTCGTCGCCGTAGGGGAACTGGCGGGCCGGGGCGAACTCCCGCTTCCACACCATCAGCCGGCGGCGGAAGGAGCAGACCTCCTCCTCGCGCTGGTTGATGCCTTTGGTCTCGACGGTGACGATGCCCCGCTTGCCGTCCGAGGTCTCCTTGCGGTCGAGCACCTTGGTGACCGCGTAGATGGTGTCGCCGTGGTACGTGGGCTTGGCGTGCTTGAGCGACTCGACCTCCAGGTTGGCCACTGCCGCCCCGCTGACGTCGGGCACCGACATGCCCAGCACCAGCGAGTACACGAGGTTGCCCACCACCACGTTCTGCTTCTGCACCGTCTCGTTCTGCGCGTACCACTCGTTGGTGTGCAGCGGGTGGTGGTTCATCGTGATCATGCAGAACAGGTGGTCGTCGTACTCGGTGATCGTCTTGCCCGGCCAGTGCCGGTAGACGTCACCGACCTCGAAGTCCTCCAGGTGTCGCCCGAACGGCCGGTCGATCGTTGCCATGGCGACACGCTAGAAAGCTCCACGGCCCGACGGCCAGACCATCCCCGCGGATGGAAGGATCTGGGCACCCTTTCTCAGGAGTGAACGATGACGGCGGCGATGACAGAGACCGAACATGCTCCGCGGCGGGCCCGGCGAGCGGCCGCCTCGCTGCTCGCCCTCACGCTGCTGACCGCGGGGGCGGCGGCGTGCGCCCAGGAGGCCGACGAGGGCTCGGTGCAGATCGAGCCGGTCGACGACGAGCCCCAGGGCGGCGACTCCACCTCCGGGTCGCCCGCCGACTTCGAGGCGACCACCGACTTCCTCAAGGAGTCGGCCACCCGCTCGGAGTCGACCTCCAGCCGGGTCGAGATGCGCTTCGCGATCGGGGAGTCGGTGCCCGAAGACGCTTCGCCGATGATGCAGGGCGAGGTCGACGGCAACCAGTTCCACTTCACCATGGACCTCGCGCCGATCATGCAAGGGGTCATGTCGCAGGTCGGGGGAGGCAGCAGCGTCGACCCCGGCGATGTCTTCGGCGACATGGACCTCACCATGGAGATGATCGGCACCGGCGACACCGTGTACCTGCGGGCGCCGATGTTCGCCGACATGGGCAGCCTGCTCGGCGGCGCCGGCGCCGGCTTCGAGGACCTCGCGGCCATAGGTGACGGCTGGGGCAGCATCGACCTCCAGCGGCTGGGCGACATCCTGCCCGGCGACGTCGCCGGTGCGCTGGTCGGCGGGGCGGCGGCCGATCCCGG
This sequence comes from Actinomycetota bacterium, assembly GCA_046734715.1. Lineage (GTDB taxonomy): Bacteria > Actinomycetota > Acidimicrobiia > Acidimicrobiales > VFJN01 > ZC4RG19. The sequence goes on from JBKPRV010000529.1 coordinate 2,638, forward strand.
TGCCGTCATCGACATGATCGCCAACACCGAGGGCGTCGAGGACCTCGGCACGAGCACAATCCGGGACGTCCCGGTCCACGGCCTGCGCGCCGAGGTGACGCTGGCCGACATGATGGCGGCGAGCGGGCAGGACGCCGACGCTCTGGCCGCGGCGAGCGGCGTCGGCCAGAGCGGTGAAGAGCTCGTGCAGCAGCTGTACGACACCACCGTGCCGGTCGAGGTGTGGATCGACGACAACGGCTACCTGGCCCGCATGACCTACGGGTTCTCGATGGCCGAGGTCTTCGAGACCATGGGCATGGGCGACGAGCTCGACGCAGCCGGCATGGGCGACCTGCAATACGCCTACTCGGTGGACATGTTCGACTACGGCGAGACCTTCACTTTCGAGGCGCCGCCGGACGCGGTCGACATCACCGACGCCTTCGCGCAGATTTACCAGGCGTAGCGCCCCGCCCTAGCTTGTGGCGCCATGACCGCCCCGGACCTGCACGCAGCCGCCTCGGCCGTCAAGGCGGCCCGGGACGCCGTCGACCGGGGCTTCGCCCATCTGGCCACCACCGGGGCGGTCGAGACCGCGCAGGTGGTGGCCTACGACATGGCGCAGGCGGCCGCCGGGGTCGAGATCGCCCACACGCTGATCGCCGACTACGGCCCGCGGGGGGACGAGGAGGCCAGGATCGCCTGTGCCTTCGCCGCCGAGGCGGTGGCCGACGTCGCGGCGAAGCTGTTCGGGCGGGAGGCCGCCTGGGGCGTCGAGGCGGACGCGCTCGATGGCGCCCGCGAGTTCGCGGCCACCTACCGGGACCCCGAGTTCCTCGCCGGCATCGACGGTCCCGGCCCCCGCCACCTCGACGGCGACTTCGAGCTGGTCCAGGACACCTTCCGGCGCTTCGTCGAGGACAAGATCCGCCCCGTCGCCGAGCACGTCCACCGCACCAACGCCGACATCCCCGAGGACATCATCTCGGGGCTCGCCGAGCTGGGCACCTTCGGCCTGTCGGTGCCCGAGGAGTACGGGGGGTTCGCGGCCGGGGGCGAGAGCGACTACATCGCCATGGTGGTGGCCACCGAGGAGCTGTCCCGCGGCTCGCTGGGGGTGGGCGGCTCGCTCATCACCCGGCCCGAGATCCTCACCCGGGCGCTGGTCAAGGGGGGCACCGAGGAGCAGAAGCACCACTGGCTCGGCAAGCTGGCGTCGGCCGAGGCCATGGCGGCGGTAGCGGTGACCGAGCCCGACACCGGCTCGGACTCGGCCGCGGTCACCACGACGGCGACCCGCACCGAGGGCGGCTGGCTCATCAGCGGGGTGAAGACCTGGTGCACCTTCGGGGCCCGGGCCGACGTGCTGATGCTGATGGCCCGCACCGACCCCGACCGCTCGCTGCGCCACCGTGGCCTGTCGCTGTTCGTGGTGCCCAAGCCCCAGGCCGACGGTCATGGCTTCGAGCTGGTCCAGGAGGCCGGGGACAACGGAGCGCCCGGGGGCGGGAAGATGGAGGGCCGCCCCATCGACACCATCGGCTACCGGGGCATGCACTCCTACGAGCTCGCGCTGGACGGCTGGTTCGTGCCCGACGACTGCCTGGTGGGCGGCGAGAACGGCCTGGGCCAGGGCTTCTACCTCCAGATGGCCGGGTTCGAGAACGGCCGGCTCCAGACCGCGGCCCGGGCCATCGGGGTCATGCAGGCCGCCTACGAGGACGCCCGCCAGTACGCCCGGGACCGCCGCATGTTCGGCCAGACCCTCGCCGACTTCCAGCTCACCCAGGCCAAGCTGGCCCGCATGGCGGTCACGATCCAGGGCGCCCGCCAGTTCAGCTACGCGGTGGCCCGGATGATGGCCACCGGCGGCGGCTCGATGGAGGCCGCGCTGGTCAAGGCCTACGTGTGCAAGGCGGCCGAGTGGGTGACGCGGGAGGCGATGCAGATCCACGGCGGCTACGGCTACGCCGAGGAGTACGCGGTGTCGCGCTACTTCGTCGACGCCCGGGTGCTGTCGATCTTCGAGGGTGCCGACGAGGTGCTGTGCCTGCGGGTGATCGCCCGGCGCCGCCCGGAGCCCAGTGGCCGAGGCTGACACCCCGCTGGAGCCGTTCCCCGACGACTGGGAGCGCGCCCTGGCGGTCGTCGCCCATCCCGACGACCTCGAGTACGGCGGCGCCGCGGCCGTCGCCCGCTGGACCCGGGACGGGCGCCGCGTGGCCTACGTCCTCGTGACCAGGGGCGAGGCCGGCATCGACGGCATGGAGCCGGCGGAGGCCGCTCGGACGCGCATGGCCGAGCAGCGGGCCAGCGCCGCGGTGGTGGGCGTGGACGAGGTCGAGTTCCTCGACCACGCCGACGGCATGCTGGAGTACGGGCTCGACCTACGGCGTGACATCGCCGGCGCCATCCGGCGCCACCGGCCGGAGCTGGTGCTGGCGGTCAACCACCGCGAGACCTACGGCGGCACGTTCCTCAACATGGCCGACCACCGGGTGTGCGGGCAGGCCACCATCGACGCGGTCCGGGACGCGGCCAACCGCTGGGTGTTCACCGACCTGCGCGACGCCGGGCTGGAGCCGTGGGGCGGCGTGCGCCACCTGGCAGTGATCGCCTCGCCCCAGCCCACCCACGCGGTGGACGTCACCGAGACGTTCGCTCTCGGAGTCGAGTCGCTGCGACGCCACGCCGCCTACCTTGAGGGGCTCGGGAGCCCGGACCCCGAGGCGTTCCTGCGCCAGTGGGCGGAGGCCACCGGTGAGAGGTTCGGCGGCCGCCTGGCGGTGCCGTTCGAGATGTTGGGAGTGTGATGGACGTACTGGACGGGAAGGTCGCGGTGGTCACCGGGGCGGCGTCGGGCATCGGCCTGGGGCTGGCGACCCGGTTCGGCCGCGAGGGGATGCGGGTCGTCCTGGCCGACGTGGAGCGGGAGCCGCTCGACCGCGCCGCCGCGGCGTTGGGCGAGGAGCTCGGCGCCGACCGCGTGCTGGCCGTGCTCACCGACGTGCGCCACGAAGAGGCGATCGACGCCCTGGCCGCGGCCACGTTCGACCGCTTCGGCACGGCCCACGTCGTGTGCAACAACGCGGGCGTGGGTGTCGGCGGCCTCGCGTGGACGGTGCCCGCCGATCGCTGGCGCTGGATCCTGGACGTGAACCTGCTGGCGGTGGCGCACGGCATCCGGGCCTTCGTGCCCCGGATGATCGAGCAGGGCGAGGGCCACGTCGTCAACACCGCGTCGGCGGCGGGCATCCTCACCGGCCCGGGCATGGGGCCCTACTACGCCACCAAGCACGGCGTCGTGGCCCTGTCCGAGTCCTTGTTCTTCGACCTGAGCCTGGTCGAAGCGCCGGTGGGCGTGTCGGTGCTGTGCCCCGAGTGGGTCCGCACCAACATCGGCGACGCCGAGCGCAACCGCCCGCCCGAGGTGGCCGAGGTCGAGCCCCCGCCCGACGCCCCCGAGATCCGGCCCATCCTCGAGGCCCTCGTGGCCGGCGGCCTCGACCCCGCCGAGGTGGCGGGCCGGGTGGTCGACGCCATCCGCGACGGCACGTTCTGGATCTTCACGCACGACACCACCGTCGGCCGAGCCCGCGGCCGCTGGGACGCCATCGCGGCCGGCGGCCGCCCCGACCCGTGGGTCATGGACGAGGCCGCCGCGGTCGCGGAGGCCGCCGAAGCCTGACCCGGTCCCGGCGCAGCCGGTGCGGAAGGGGACCTGCGCCGGCGTGGGGTCGACAGGCCTAGGGGCGGTCGGCGAGGCAGGCGATGGAGAGGCCGAACGGGACGGGGCGGTGGCGGGCCCAGCGGCGTTCGAGGGTGGCGAGGCCGGTCATGACCCTGTCGACCGTGGGGCTGGCCGCTCCCACCTCGTCCTGCTCGCCCTTGACCAGGTGGCGGGCCGGGGTGCGGCGCAGGGCCGCGGCCGGGGGGACCAGGAACGAGTTGAAGTACGTGACGCGGCGGGGCCGGAACCCGGCGCGCTCCACCGCGCCCACCAGGCTGCGGCGGCTGTAGCGCCGCCGGTGGGCCGCCCAGACGTCGTGGTCGCTCCACAGCCACTGGTAGGCGGGGACCGTCAGCAGCAGCTTGCCTCCCGGGCGGAGCGCCCGGTGGTAGTCGGCCAGGGCGGCGTCGTCGTCGAGGTGCTCGATGACGTCCATGCTCGTCACCAGGTCGGCGCAGGCGTCCGGGAACGGCAGGTGCTCGGCCCGGGCGACGCCCACGCGGACCCCGCCTGCGGGCGAGCGCGGGGCGTGGCGGATGGCGTACGGCGACAGCTCCACGCCCACCACCGGGCCGCCGGCCGCGGCGTCCAGGGCGGCGAGGTTGTCGCCGGTGCCGCAGCCGACGTCGATCACCCGGGCGGCGGGGGGCAGCTCGCCCGCCAGCATCTGGGTCACGAGGGCGCGGCGGGCCCGGTACCACCAGTGGACCTGGGCCTGCGTGGCCATCACGTCGAAGTAGCGCTCGTCGAGCTCCGGGGGGCTCACGACGCTCATGCCGCCTCCCCCCGGCGGGCGACGAGCAGCAGGTGGGGGTAGACCGAGTGGTGGCCCACCGGGTGGCGGGTCACGGACAGGCCCGCGCCGGTCAGCGCGCTCTCGATGTCCGCGGGCGGGACGAAGGCCACGCCCTCCCCCTCGGTGATGCGGGTGACCCGGGTGGCCACGATCTCCTGCCAGCGGGCCAGCTGGTACTTCCAGCGGGGCCGGACGTCGATCTCCTTCACCGCCATGACCCCGCCGGGGGCCAGCTTGGCCGCCAGACGCGCCAGCAGGTCCAGCGCGGCGCGCTCGCCCAGCAGGTAGAGAACGTCCACGATGGTGATGGCGTCCCACGGCCCGGCCGGCGCGGCCGCCGCGAAGGTGACCGGCAGCCCGGCTTCGGCGGCGGCGCGGCGGGCCGAGACCAGCTTGGGCTCGTCCACGTCGACGCCCACCACCTCGCGCCCGGGGGCGGTGGCCGCCAGGTAGAGCGGGAACAGGCCGTGGCCGCAGCCCACGTCCAGGATGCGACCCGCACGCGGCACCGCGGCCTCGACCGCGGGGAAGGGGCACGAGCGCCAGCGCATCGCCACGTGGAAGCGGTCGCCGCGTCCCAGGCCCGCATAAGCGTCCAGCACGCGCTGGGCGGCGTCGCCCTGCGCCACGGCCGCGCTCATGCCGCCTCGCCCAGGTCGGCGTAGGTGCCGAGCCGGAAGCCGGCCTCGCCCACTCGCTCGCGCACCGCCGGATCGACCAGGGCGGCCAGCTCGCGGTCCCACACGTAGCCCCAGCGGTAGCGGTCGAGGTCGGCGTCGCCGGCCTCACCGGGATGGGTGGCCAGCTCCGCGCTCCGGGCGCGGCTGCGGCTAAGCCGGGCCAGGGCGGCCAGCAATCGCTCGCGGTCCAAGGTGCCGGCCTCGTCCAGCCCGGTGGCATCGGCCGGGAAGCGCAGGCTGCGGGCCTGGGCCCGGCGCTCCAGCCGGACCGCCAGCCGGCGCACCGTCAGCCCGACCGGTCCCCAGCGGGCCGAGCGGATGATGCGCACGGCGCCGATCCCGGCCTTGTCCGCCACGTCCAGCACCACCGCGCCCACCGCGGGCCACAGGTGGACGTGCTGGTGGGTGTCGACGTGGTCGAGCACCAGGCCCGCGTCCTGCAGGCAGTCGACCTGCGCGGTGAACTCGCGCCGCACGTCCTCCGGATCGATGCGGCCCGCCGCCAGCCGCGGCAGGAACACCCGCCAGGACGAAGCCAGGCGGCCCCGGCCGTCCACCAGCGTGGGCACCTCGCGGGCGCTGAGCAGGGGCGGGTCCTCCCCCACCGCGGCCAGGTGGGCGCCGACCCCGATGCCGGGCGTGTCGCGCAGCGCGGGCGCGGAGGAAGCGAACCCCGGCGCCAGGGCCAGCGCCGACGTGCTGGTCACGATGCCGTCGCGGTGGGCCTGGAGGATGGCGCGTGACACCGCGGGGGTCAGCCCGTAGTCGTCGGCGTTGACGATCAGCAGGCGCTCGCCGTCGGGCGTCTCCCCACTCACGCCGGCTCGCCGTCGAGCACGGCGACCGGCAGCCGCTCGAGCGAGCGGATGTCGGGATACAGGGCCGAGAGCTCCCGCAGCATCTGCAGGATGGTGGCGGGCGACGACAGCGTGGAGGTGCCCCGGGTGCGGGCGATGTAGTCCACGCCGAACTGCACCAGGCGGAAGCCGCGCCGGTGAGCCTTGGCCACGAGCTCGGCGTCGATGAAGCTGCCCTCGCTCTTCAGGTCGATGTGGTCGAGCACCCGCCGGCGGACGAGCTTGAAGGCGAAGTTGACGTCGCGGACGCGCACCCCCAGCACCCAGCGCACGAGGTGGTTGTAGACGAAGGAGTAGAGGGCCCGCTGCGCCCCCTCGGCGGTGCGGTCGAAGCGGTAGGCGGACACGATGTCGGCCTCGTACAGCCGCAGCAGGCGCAGCGCTTTGTCCGCCTCCGCCAGCTCGCACGGCAGGTCGGCGTCGGTGTACAGCACCAAGTCGCCGGAGGCGGTGGCGAAGCCCGACTTGAGCGCGCCGCCCAGCTTGCGGTTCTCGGGGTGGTGCACGACCACCATCCGAGGGTCGTCGTCGGCCAGCTCGTCGGCGAGCTTGCCGGTGGCGTCCGTGGAGGCGTCGTCGACCAGCACGACCTCGTACGAGCCCACCAACCCGGCGGCCTGCAGGCGCCCGCCCGCCTGGAGGGCGGCGCCGACGGTGCGCCGGATCATGGCCTCCTCGTTCCACATGGGGAAGACGATGCTGAGCCTGTCGTCGTAGCTGTGATGAGGGTCCATGCGAAGCTCAGGAGAGATAGCGGCCGTTGGCGAACAAACCGGCGAAGATGACGAGGACTAGGGCCGACAGTGGGAGCACCCAGCGCCGAACGGCCGGTCGCTCGGCCAGCAGGGCCCCGGCCACCGCGAACGCGGGGAAGGCCCCCAGAAGGTAGCGACCCAGGCCCTGGAAGTCCTGGCTGCCGACGGCCGGCACCAGCACCAGCACACCGACGTAGGCACCGTAGCGCCCCCCGAAGCGCCGCACGACCGCGGGGATCGTCGCCAGCACCGCGAGCCCGAACAGGGCCTGGATGGCCAGGCCCTGGCTGTAGAACTCGCCGGGTCGGTGATAGAGGGTGGCGAAGAAGTCCCGCTTCAGCCAGGTCTTGGGGCCCGACTGCTGGCCCCAGCTCTCCTGCACGGTCGAGAACAGCAGCGGGTCGCCGAAGCGGGCCCACAGGTAGAGCGACCACGCGGCCACGCCCGAGACGGACAGGAGCACCCAGCCGTCGCGGCGGTGCACCCGCCCGAGGTGGAGCCGCGGGCGCCGGTCCGGGCCCCAGGTGACCACCTCGCGCCGTTCCAGCACCCCCACGACGAGCCCCACGACCACCGCTACGCCCACGAGCCGGGTGGCCGTGGCCGCGGCCCCCGCCAGTCCCGCCAGGAGCAGGTGGTCCCGGTCGAAGGCCAGGAACGCCAGCAGCGCGCACAGCAGGAACAACGCGTCGCCGTACATGACGCCGTACAGGTAGTAGGCGTAGGGGTAGAGGGCGAGGCACAGCAGGGCGGTGGCCGCGGCCGTCGCGTCGAGCCGGTCCCGGCACCAGACGTGGAAGGCCACCAGCGCGGCCGCCCCGCACAGGACGGTGAGCGCGATCCCGGCCAGCTGCGTGTTGTCGAAGATCCCGCTGAGCTCCCGCACCAGCAGCGGGTAGCCGGGGAAGAAGGCCACGGGCGACTGCTGGCCGGGCGTGTAGCTGTAGCCCTGGTCGGCGATGATCGAGTACCAGCCGGCGTCGTAGCGGATCCAGCCGTCCCAGAACCACTCGCCCCGGAACGACACCGGCGGCACGCCCGAGGCCGTCGCCGTGGTGCGGGTGATGACCTGCCAGCTCACCACGACCAGCACCGCGAACACCGCGCCGTACACGGCGAGCGGAAGCGTCAGCCACGACGCCGAGAAGCGGGACCCGTCGTGGCCGGTGCCCGCCGCCGCGACGTCCGAGCCCGTGGCCTGCACCCGAGGAACGCTACTGCGCCGGCTCACGCCGCTTCGCGCGCCCCGTGGTCAGCCCACGGAGAGCGTCTCGATGGCCGCGGCCAGCGCCAACGTGCGGCGGGCCTGCTCCACGTGCAGGTTCTCGATCATGCGGCCGTCGACGGTCACCACGCCCCGGCCCTCCGCCTCGGCCTCCTCGAACGCGGCGATGATCCGGCCGGCTTGCTCGACGGCCTCGGCCGTGGGGGCGAACACGCGGTTGCACGGCTCCACCTGGCTGGGGTGGATCAGGGTCTTGCCGTCGAAGCCCATCTGCCGGCCCTGCACGCACTCGGCCTCGAAACCCTCGGGGTCGCGGATGTCGTTGTAGACGCCATCGAGGATGACCTTGCCCGCGGCCCGGGCCGCCAGCAGCGCCAGGCCCAGCCCGGTGAGCAGCGGCGCCCGGCCGGGGACGTGCTCGGCCCGCAGCTCCTTGGCCAGGTCGTTGGTGCCCATGACCAGCACCGCGAGCCGCTCGCACGACTCGGCCACCTCGCGGGCGGCGAACATGGCCACCGGGGTCTCGACCATGGCCCAGATGGCGGTGCGGTCGGGGGCGCCCGCCGCCTCCAGCTCCTTCTCGATGGCGTGGACCGCGCCGGCCGAGTCCACCTTGGGCACCACCACCGCGGCCGGTCCCGCCGCGGCCACGGCCCGCAGGTCGTCGTCGTGCCAAGGTGTGCCCTGGCCGTTGATCCGGATGGTGACCTCACGGGCGCCGTAGCGCCCCGACGTGGCGGCCTCGCACACGCGCTCGCGGGCCTCGGCCTTGGCGTCGGGCGCCACCGCGTCTTCGAGGTCGAGGATCAGCGCGTCGGCCGGGAGCCCCGCGGCCTTCTCCAACGCCCGCTCGTTGGCGCCCGGCATGTAGAGGACGGACCGGCGCGGCCTCAGCTCCGCGTCAGCCATGGCTCAGCCCTCGCCCTCGTCGTCGAAGGTGTAGGCCTTGGCCAACTCGGGATCCTTGGCCGCCAGCTGCTCGGCCAGCGACACCATGACCCGGCACTGCTTGACCGAAGCGTCGTCCTCCATCTTGCCGTCGAGCATGAGCGCCCCGGTGCCGTCGCCCATGGCGCGGATCACCCGGCGGGCGTGGCGCACGTCCTCGGGCGAGGGCGAGAACACCCGGCGGGCGATGTCGATCTGGCTCGGGTGCAGGCTCCACGCCCCGACGCAGCCGAGCAGGAAGGCGTTGCGGAACTGGTCCTCGCACGCGACCGTGTCCTTGATGTCCCCGAACGGGCCGTAGTACGGCAGGATCCCCGCTGCGACGCAAGCGTCGACCATGCGGGCGATGGTGTAGTGCCACAGGTCCTGCTGGTACACGGAGCGATCGGCCTCGATGTCGCCGTCGGGCGGGTCCTGGCGCACCAGGTAGCCGGGGTGCCCGCCGCCCACCCGGGTGGTCTTCATGCGGCGGTTGGCGGCCAGGTCGGCGGGACCGAGCGACAGACCCTGCATCCGCGGGCTGGCACAGCAGATCTCCTCGACGCTGGCGACACCCCGGGCCGTCTCCAGGATGGCGTGGATCAGCAGCGGCCGGTCGAGCCCGGCCTTGGCCTCCAGCTGGGCCAGCAGCCGGTCCACGTAGTGGATGTCCTCGGGCCCCTCGACCTTCGGGATCATGATGACGTCGAGCACCCGGCCCGCCTCGCTCATCGCAGTGACCAGGTCGTCGAGGCCCCACGGCGAGTCGAGGGCGTTGACCCGGGTCCACAGCTGGGTGTCGGGCGCGTCCCAGGCCCGGGCCACGTCGACCAGGCCGGCCCGGGCGGCCTCCTTGTCGGCCGCGGGCACGCCGTCCTCCAGGTTGGCCAGCAGCACGTCGACCGTCGGCGCGATCTGCGGCACCTTGCCGACCATCTTCGGGTTGGAGGCCGGGAAGAAGTGGATCATCCGCGACGGGCGGAAGGGGATCTCCCGCAGCGGATCGGGGGCCCCGACCGCGAGCGGGCGGAAGAAGTCCTTCGGTGATCGCATGGCCACACCCTACGGAGCGGCGGGTCCGGCGACCCAACGGCGCCGGCTCAGCCGATCACGAACAGGCAGCCGTGGAAGTTGACCGCGCCTCTGCCCCCCGCCGGGCCGGAGCCCGCCTCGTTGCCCGCGGCGTCGACCGCCACGACCGACCAGCTGACCGGCAAGGTGTCATCTGTCGTCAGCGTGTCGTTGGGGATGGGCCCGAGGGTGGCGGACCAGGTGTTGCCCTGGCCTCGGGCCATGGTCAGCACGTCGCTGAAGCCACCGTCGGTGCTCCAGCTGATGGTCGCCCCGGCGACGCCGGTGTCGTCGGTGATGGTGGCCGAGAGCACCGTGGTCATCGGGAGCTGACACTGCCCGTTGTCGGCGTAGATGTCACCGACGCTGCGCACGAGGTCCGTGACCGACGGTCCGGTGGTGTCCCCGGGCGGGGGGTCGGTGGGCGGGACCACGGGCGTGCTTGCGCCGGGGGTGGTGGGTGTGCGCCCGGTGGTGGGGCCGGTGGTGGACGGGGACTCGCTGGTCGTGGGGGCGAGCGGGCCGGGCTTGTCGCTCCCGCCCGGGGTGACGCTGTCGATGCCGGTCGTGCCGGTGGTGCCGGGGTCGGCGGGATCGGCCGGCTCGCTGGACGTGGCCAGAGTGGTGGTCTCGGGGTCCTGGCCGCACGACCGCAGCGCCAGCCCGCCCAGGAGCAGGACCGCCACCGCCGCGGGGGCGGCCAGCACCAGGCCGCGCTTCAGCCCGCCGGCCGGTAGCCCGGACGGAGGCCGCTTCGGGCTGCCATCGCCCTCGCCGTCGGGTGAGGACGGCGGCGCCTTGGCGCCACCCACGATCTCGCCCGGGCCCTCGTCGAGGCTCTCGTCGAGGCTCTCGCCGAAGGGATCGGTGGGATCGTCCTTGACATGGCCCATGGTCCGCAGAGCCGCGCCGAGCCCCGTCCCGGCGCCGCTGGTGGCGCCCACCGCCTCCCCCAGGCCGGTGCCCAGCGGCGGGCCGGCGGCGGGGATCGCGGCTCCCAGGCCCGCTCCCAGGGGCGGGCCGGCGGCGGGGACCACGGCCCCCAGGCCCGCGC
>JBKPRV010000530.1:0-5206 GCA_046734715.1 Actinomycetota bacterium
CTACACTTGCCAGCAGACAACTCAAAATCTTGAAAAATTATGAAAGAAGTTGTGGACGCTTTCGTTCCGTCGACATCCGCTCGATCGCTCGATCCGCTTGTCACGGGGCGGACGGAGAGCGAGCCCTCCTCGTCCTCGACCCTGAGGAGGTCGCACGAGCCGGATCGCCGGTGTGACCCCATGGGGCGGCCGCCGCTGGTCTGCACCGCGATCGGCTTCCGGGCTTCTGGCGGTTGCGGACGCAGTCGTGGCGGCTCGCGCTTGGGATGCCGACTGGGCAGGTTGGCGGTGGCCGCGAGGTCGAGGGCGTCGTCTCCCCAAGCGTCTTGGATCTCTACCTTGCTTGCCTGTGGACCCGACCGGTGGGCGTTGGTCACCCGCCACGAGGTCAGCGGGAGAGGTCGGTGGCGCGGCGCAACAGTCCGACCCGGGATCGGACCCCCACCTTGGCGTAGATGTTGGCCAGGTGGGTCTCGACCGTGCGGACCCCGATGTATAGGCGCCCGCCGATCTCTCGGGCGGTCAGGCCGTCGACCGCCAGTTCAGCCACCTGGCGCTCCCGGGGTGTGAGTGGGAGGGGACCGTCGAGGGCGGCCAGGGCCCGGTGCCCGGGACGACCCAGCGCGGCCAGCGCGTCGGCCGAACGCGACCGACGCCAGCCCGCCGAGCACGACATGAACCCGGACATGGCGGCCCGGAACAGCGGCGTCGACTCCTGGGGCTCAGTCGCGGCCACGGCCCGCGCTGCCAGGTCGACGCAGCGGGCCTCGTACAGCCGGTATCCGCGCTCGGCGAACCGGGTCGCGGCCCGGTCGGCCCGCCCGACCGCGTCCTCGTAGCGCCCCAGAACCAACGCGGCCCAACCGCCGGCCAGGTCGGCGAGCGCACAGTAGTGGCCGCGGCGGACCCGCTGGGCGATGTCGCCCAGCTGTGCGGCGGCCTCCACCACCCGCTCGGTCCACCCGACCTGGGCGGCCGCCTCGGCCAGGTCGACGAGGACCGACGGGGCGATGGCGACGGCGTCGATCGCCAGCAGTTCCCGGGCGACGCCGTCGAGCCCCTCCGCCGCGGCCTCGACGTCGCCCTGACCCCAGCCCTGCAGGGCCGACGCCCAGGCGTACGGCATGTTGATCATCCAGAAGCGCCGGTCGTCCATGACTTCGGCCAGCGCGGCGAGGTAGCCCGCAGCTTCCCCGGCGTCACCGGACTCGACCGTGGACAGCGCGCCGACGAGCATCACCCACGACTGGCCTGGGCCCATGCCGATCGCCGCCTGGCGAGCCCGGTCCCGGGCCGTGCCGACATCGCCGGCGAGGTAGGTGAGCAGCAGGCCGACCTCGGTGACCAGCGGCTCCTGATCGTCCTCATCGGCCGTCGCGGCCGCGGCCAGCGCCGCCTGGGCCGGCACCAGACGGCCCTCGAAGCCCAGCACCATCGCCCGGAAGGCGTGGCAGTGGACCAGGCCGGTGCGGCTCCCGTCCCGGCCCGCCAGCGCGACGGCGCGCCGGAAGCCCCGCTCAGCGGCGGCGAACTCGCCGCGGGGCCACAGGGCGTGCGTCAGGCTGATCAGGCCCAGCACGGTGGCCGACCCGTCCCCGGCGGCCTCGGCCTCCGCCACGACCTTGCGGGCCTCGCGCTCCTGGGCGGCGTGATCACCATCGACGCCGTAGATCCAGGTCACCTCGTGGGCGGCCAGCCGGGCGAGCGCGCCGTCGCCAGCCCGGCGGAACTGCTCGACAGCCTCGTGCCCCCGGCGGATGGCCTCGTCCCGGTCGCCGTTGCCCCACCCCAGGAAGACGCACAGGTAGAGGTTGAGCGCGCCCAGCCGGGCAGGATCGGCCGAGTCGCCCAGGATGCGTTGCATCTCCCGCATGATCCGCACGCCGAGGGCCGTGTCGAGGTCCTCCTTGTGCTCGTAGAACAACCACTCACCCCCCGGCGCCAGCAGGTCGAGGGCGGCCAGGCTGCGCTCATCACCGGGCGGGATCAGTCGCAGCATGGTGGACACGACGTGGAATGCGTCGCCGAAGGCTCTGCGGGACCAGGCTTGGTGGGCAACCTTGCCCAGCGCCCCGATGGCCTCGTCGTCGCCGACGTCGGCGGCCCGCGACAGGTGCGACGCCGCCTCGCCCAGGCGATCGGCATCCCACAGCGCCCGGCCGATGGTGCGGTGCAGCGCCCGGCGGCGGGTCACGCCGAGTCGCTCGTAAATCGTCTCCTGCATCAGCGGGTGGGCGATCTCGTAACCGACCCGGGCCGCGTGCTCGTGCTCGGCGACGAGGCCGGCGTCGACCAGCTCGACCACGACGGCCTCGAGCCGCTCGGGCGACGCCAGGACGCAGGCCAGCTCGCTGCGGTCGACCCGGTGACCCACCACCGCCAGCACGTCGAGGACCGCGGTGGCCTCGGCGTCGAGCAGGGCGAGCCGGGCCGCCAGCCGCTCCCCCAGCGCCTTGGGGATGGCGTCGAGCGTCGGCTCGGTGAGGTCGTGGCCGGCGTCGGCCAGACCGTCGAGCAGGCCGACGGCGAACAGCGGGTTGCCGCCCGAGCGCTCGGTCAGCCAGCGCACCAGGCTGCGCGGGACGGCGGGCCGGTCGAGCACCACCGTGGCCAGGGTGCCGAGCTCGTCGGGACCCAGGGGGTCGAGCCACAGTCGCCGCAGGATGCCCTCCTGCTCCAGGCGGAACACGAGCTGCTTGGCGACCGACAGGCCCCCGAGCTCGCCCGGGCGGACGCAGCCGAGCACCAGCACGCGGGCGTCACCCAGGTTGTGCGCCAGGTAGTCGAGCGCCTCCCACGACGACGTGTCGGCCAGGTGCAGGTCGTCGAGCAGCACCACGACCGGCCGGCGCCGCGCCAGGTTGCGCAGCAGCACGGCCAAGGCCTCCCGCAGGCGGACCGCCGACGGGTCGCAGTCGCCGCGACCCCCGGCGGCCCGGGCGCTGCGCAGGATCGCGGCCAGGTCGTCGAGGGCGTCCCCACAGATCTCCGCCACGATCGCCGGCGGCAGGTCCCGCATGTAGCCGTCGAACGCCTCGGCCCACAGCCCGAACGACGACGCCGCCCCCAGCGGGTAGCCCCGAGCCGACAGCATGGTGGCACCCTGGCCTTCGGTCCCCGCCGCCTCCGACGCCAGGCGCGTCTTGCCGATGCCGGGCTCGCCTTCGAGGATCACGCAGCGCAATTCGCCTCCGCGCGACCGCGCCAACTCGGATCCGAGCTCGCAGATCTCCGCTTCCCGACCGACGAAGCGATATCTCAATGGGGCGCCGCCACTCGCCACGCCAGTCACGGTAGCGCCTGAGCAGGCGCGATCCGTAGCGCCCTCCGTACTTCTACGGAGGGCAGGACCGCCGAGGTCCCGTAGCGTGGTCCACCGTCCCTCGCGACCCGAACCGCCCTCGGTCCCGAGAGCCGCTCCGCCGCCGAGTTTCACCGAAACCGACTGCGCGGCCGGCGCTGGCCCGCCGGGCGAGAGGAGTAGCGAGATGGACACGTTCACCTCCGAGGCCGACCTCGACGACTGGCTCGACGAGGAATCGCTGTACGACGACGAGCTCGACGACGACGGGGAGCTCGACGACGAGGAGGACGACGACTTCTTCGACCTTGGCAACGCCTTCCGCCGCGTCCTAGGCGACGACTACGCCGACCTCAGCCCCGAGGAGACCGACGAGGTGCTCCTCGACATGGTCGAGTCGCTGCCCCCCGACGAGGCGTTCAGCTTCGTGAAGGCGCTGGGCGACATCGCCAAGCCGGCCGCTGGCGTCCTCCGCAGCCCACAGTTCGGCCAGGTCCTGAGCGTGGCTGCCCCGCTCGCGGGCACGGCGCTGGGCGGCCCGGCTGGCGCAGCCATCGGCCGGTCCTTGGCCCAGGCGGCCGGTTCCGCCCTGGCCCGCAACCCCAAGGTCCCGGCGGTGCCGGCCGCGGCGATGCCGGCGATAGCCGCGGCCCTGGGCCAGCCCGCCGCGGCGACGGCGGCCCCCCAGGTGCTGGCGCAGCTGGCCCCGGCAGCGCAGGTGGCCCAGACCGCCACCCAGGCGGCCAACGCCGACAAGGCGTTCCGCTTCGCGGCGCTGCCCGCCGTGGGCCAGGCCCTGCTGGCCAAAGCCATGCAGCCCTACGCGCAGCAGGCGATCGCCGGGATCCCGGTCGACCAGGTAGTCGGGACGCTGGCCACCCTCCTGGCCGGGAGCGTCCCCGGCGGGGTGCCGGGCGTCGTCCCGGGCACGGCGGTGACCGAGGCAATCGACGACAGCGACGACGTCCCGATGCAGCTGTTCGGCGACGAGGCCTGGCCCGTCGACGAGGAGACCGCCGACGCCATCTACGAGACGCTGGTCGCGCAGCACCAGCACGACCTGGCCGACGCGGCCGGCTGAGGCAGGTGCCGTCATGGATCTCGCGACACTGATCAGCGGCGGCGGGTCGGTCGACTTCTTCTCGCTGCTCGAGCGGGCCTTCGACCAGATGGCCCTCGAGCTGGCCCGGCACGAGGGCGTGCCGGGCCTCGGCCAGGAACCGCCCGAGGAGCTCCTGGCCACCGCCGTCGGCAACCGCCTGGCCCGCATGATCGTGGCCGAGCGGTCGCCGCGAGCGCTGCCGCCCGGCACCTGGGATGCGGCCGGCGGCGCCCGGTTCGACCACCACCCGGCCGGCGGCTCCTTGGCGACCGGCCCCGAGGACCCAGCCCGGTTCGGTCACGAGCCGTGGCGCGCGAACGGCTGGTCACCCGTACAAGACGTCGAGGTCGTTGGCGCCACCGGGGCAGGCGACCCGGTCAGCAATGCCGCCGGCGACGAGCTCGCCGAGAGAGACCTGGCTCTGGCCGAGGCGCTCGGCGCCTGCGACTGCTGGGGCCAGGACCCGCGCTGCCACATCTGCGAAGGCGAGGGCGGCCCCGGCTGGATCCTCCCCGACCGCCGGCTGTTCGCCACGTATGTGCAGCCGGCCATCCGCGCCATCCGGGCGCAGGCCGCCAACGCCCGCACCCGGCCATCCGTCACCCACCACCGCACCACAACCAACGAACCAAAGGAGAACGGCAATGCCGGACATCCTCGATGAGCTCTCCCTGGACAGCTGGGGCGGAGGAGAAGAAGAAGAGGAGTACTCCGACGAGGAGTACATCCCCGAGAGCTGGACGGACGACTACGACGAGGAGGCGTCCGACAGCGAGAAGCGGCGGCGTGCCGCCACCCGGGCC
>JBKPRV010000531.1:0-8527 GCA_046734715.1 Actinomycetota bacterium
GGACAAGCTCACGCTGGTGGTGCCGGACGGCATTGCCACGTTCGGCCTGTGGCTGGAGCAGCTGGTCGCCGAGTCGACCGGCAAGGACGGCACCGGCATCGTCCCGGTGGTGGGCGAGCCGCTGGGTGCGCCCGAGGTCTACGGCGACGACCGGCTGTTCGTGGTGCTGGGCCGCGACACCCAGGCCGCCGCGGTGGACGCGCTGGCGGCCGCCGGGCACCCGGTGGTGGTGCTGCCGGCGGGGGAGGGCTTCACCGACCTGGGCGGCCAGGTGCTGCTGTGGGAGATGGCCACCGCCCTGGCCGGGGCGCTGCTCGGCATCCAGCCGTTCGATCAGCCCGACGTGGAGTCGGCCAAGGCGGCGACCCGGGGCCTGCTGGCCGGCGACACCCCGGACATGGCGCTCACCGCCCTGGCGGAGCTGACCGGCGCGGTGCAGCCCGGCGACTACCTGGCGATCCAGGCGTTCGTCGACCCCGGCAGCCCGGTGGTCGAGGCCATCGAGCAGGCCCGCGTGGCCCTGCGGGACCGGCTGGGGGTGGCCACCACCGTCGGGCTCGGTCCCCGCTTCCTCCACTCGACGGGCCAGCTCCACAAGGGCGGGCCGGACTCGGGGGTGTTCGTGCAGGTCGTGGGGGACGATCCGCAGGACGTGCCCATCCCCGACGCGGGGTACGGGTTCTCCATGCTCAAGCACGCGCAGGCCGACGGCGACCTGCTCACCCTGGTGGACCGCAAGCGCCGGGCCGGAAGGGTCCGGCTCGACGAGCTGGTGGAGGCGGGGTCATGAAGCTCGGCGGCAACCCGGTGGAGGCGGGGTCATGAAGCTCGGCATGGTCGGCCTCGGCCGCATGGGCGGCAACATGGCCCAGCGCTTGGCGGCCGGCGGCCACGAGGTCGTGGGCTACGACTCGCACAGCGAGGCGTCGGACGTCGGCTCGCTGGCGGAGCTGGTGGGCCGGCTGGAGGCACCCCGCGTGGTGTGGCTGATGATCCCGTCGGGCGACCCCACCGAGCAGGCCGTGGTCGAGCTGCGCGGCCTGCTGGCGGCCGGGGACATCGTCATCGACGGCGGCAACTCCAACTGGCACGACTCCGTCCGCCGGGGCGCCACGCTGGCCGAGGACGGCATCGGCTTCGTCGACTGCGGCACCAGCGGCGGCATCTGGGGCCGGGAGGAGGGCTACTGCCTGATGGTGGGGGGCGACGACGCCCACGTGGGGCGGTGCCAGCCGCTCTTCGATGCCCTCAAGCCCCCCGACGGCGGCTTCGTCCACGCCGGGCCGGTGGGCACCGGGCACTTCACCAAGATGGTCCACAACGGCGTCGAGTACGGCCTCATGCAGGCCTACGCCGAGGGCTACGAGCTGCTGTGCCGGTCCGACCTCGGCATCGACGTCGACGGCGCGCTCGATGCCTGGCGCGCCGGGTCGGTGGTGCGCTCGTGGCTGCTGGACCTGCTCGTGCGGGCGTTGCAGCAGACCCCGGACCTGGACGGCATCCGGGGCGTCGCCGCGGACTCGGGCGAGGGCCGCTGGACCGTGGAGGCGGCCATCGAGCGGGGCGTGGCCGTGCCGGTCATCAGCGCCTCGCTGTTCGCCCGGTTCGTGTCCCAGCAGGAGGAGTCGGTGGCCATGAAGGCGGTGGCCGCCCTGCGCAACCAGTTCGGTGGCCACGCGGTGGTGTCCCAGTCCGCAGGGGAGGAACAGTGAGCGACCTCGGGAGCGAACCATGAGCGCGGGCGACCTCGGGAGCGAACCATGAGCGCGGGCGACCTCGGGAGCGAACCATGAGCACGGGCGAACGTCCCCGCAGCGATGCCCTGGTGCTGTTCGGCGCCACCGGCGACCTCGCCCGCAAGAAGATCTTTCCGGCGGTTTACGAGATGGAGCGGGCCTGCAACTGCTCTCTGCCGGTGATGGGCGTGGCCTCGTCCGACTGGGACGACGACACGCTGCGCCAGCGGGCCCGCGAGGCGATCGAGGCCAAGGCCGAGGACGGGGTGGACGAGCGGGCCTGGAAGGCGCTGGCTCAGCGGCTGAGCTATGTCAGCGGCGACTACCGCGAGGCCTCCACCTTCCAGACCCTGGCGGAGCGGCTGGACGGGGTCGAGCGCCCGCTGTACTACCTGGCCATCCCGCCGTCCATGTTCGACGACGTGATCCAGGGCCTGGACGAGGTGGGTCTTACGCCGCCCGGCTCCCGGGTGGTGGTGGAGAAGCCGTTCGGGCGGGACGCCGAGTCCGCAGCCGAGCTCAATGCGGTGCTCCACCGCGTGTTCCCCGAGGAGGCCATCTTCCGCATCGACCACTTCCTGGGCAAGGAGTCGGTCGAGGACCTGCTGGTGTTCCGGTTCGCCAACTCGATGCTCGAGCCGCTGTGGAACCGGAACTACATCTCCAGCGTGCAGATCACCATGGCCGAGAGCTTCGGGGTCGACACCCGGGGCCGGTTCTACGAGTCGGTGGGCGCGCTGCGGGACGTGTTCCAGAACCACCTGCTCCAGGTGGTGGCGCTGCTGGCCATGGAGCCGCCGGTGTCGGCCGACGAGGAGGCGCTGGCCGACGAGAAGATCCGGCTGTGGCGCCAGGTCCACGCCCTCGACCCGGCCCGGGTGGTGCGGGGCCAGTACCGGGGCTACTCGGACGAGACCGGCGTCGAGCCGGGCAGCGACGTGGAGACGTTCGTGGCCCTCCAGCTGGAGATCGAGTCGTGGCGCTGGGCCGGCGTGCCGTGGCTGGTGCGCACGGGCAAGATGCTGCCGGTCACCGCCACCGAGGCCGTGATCACCTTCGCGGCCCCGCCCCGGCTGCTGTTCTCCAAGGCGGGCTCGGCCCGGCCCCAGCCGAACCGGCTGCGCTTCCGCCTGGGCCAGGACGACGGCGTCACTCTCCAGTTGCAGACCAAGCGGCCGGGTGAGGACCTGGTCAGCCGGCCGGTCGACCTGGAGGTCTCGTACGAGTCGCTGTTCCCGGGCCGGCGGGAGGCGTACCAGCGGCTGCTGGAGGACGCCATCGAGGGCGACCACCGCCGCTTCGGGCGGGCCGACGGTGTGGAAGAGCAGTGGCGCATCGTGCAGCCGGTCATCGACGACCCGCCCGCGGTCGAGCTGTACCGCAAGGGCACGTGGGGCCCGGCCAGCGCCGAGACCCTGGCCGCCCCGGCCGGGGGGTGGGTCGAGCCCCTGGCCGACGAGGGCTGACCGGCGCGAGCGCTGCCCCTGTTACCGCTCCGTAGGCGGGGGTGGCACGATAGGGGGTCGTGTTCGCCGTGATCCCGTACACCACGTTCCCCATCATCGAGCTGGGGCCGCTCCACCTGCGCACGTTCGGCTTGATGGTCGCCCTCGGCGTCCTGCTGGGGTCATGGGTGGCTGCCGTCTACATCGAGCGCTTCGGCGTCCCCCGCGACGAGACCTACCGGGTCGCCACCTACATGGTGCTGGCCGGCATCGTGGGCTCCCGCCTGACCTGGGCCGCCACCCACACGGACCAGATCCACAACCCGGTGGACGTCATCGCCATCTGGGAGGGGGGCATCCAGTTCTCGGGCGGCTTCATCTTCGCCCTGTTGGTGGGCCTGCCCTTCTTCAAACGCTGGAACCGCCTGCAGCGCTGGCATGTGCTCGACGGCTACTCGCTCGGCCTGGCGCTGGGCCTGGCCGTCGGCCGCATCGGCTGCTACGCGGTGGGCGAGCACTTCGGGCGCACGTCCAGCTTCTTCCTGGCCACCCGCTACGACGGGGGCGACGTGCGAGAGGGGAGCCTGGGCAGCACCCCCCTGACGGTGGGCACCTCGTTCCACAACACCGCGCTGTACGAGATGCTCTACATGTTCCTGCTGTTCGCCATCCTGGGCGGCATGGTGCTGCTGGCCCGGCGGCGAGGGCGGGAGCTGCTGCCCGGCACCCTCGCGGGGATCTTCCTCGTCTACTACGGCATCGTCCGCTTCCTCAGCGACTCGCTGCGGGTCAACGACGAGCGCGTCGCGGGCCTGACCGGGGCCCAGTGGATGTGCATCGTGGCGATCCCGGCCGGCCTGTGGATCCTCTGGCACGTGCGGCCCAGCCTGGCCGAGGCCCAGGCGGAAGCCGAGGCCGCGGAGGACGCCGAAGAGGCCGAAGCCGAGCCCGCCGAGGAGGCCGAAGCCGAGGACGGCGAGGACGGCGAGACCGAGCCGGTCACCGCTGAGCTCGACGAGGACGTTCCCGCCGTCGAGCCGGCGGAAGCGCTCGTCACGGAGGGCGGCGACGACGATGCGTACGAGTCGGCCGAAGCGGGTACCGACACGAGCGTCAGCACGGCGGTGCCGATCCGCACTACGGTCGACAACGCTTCCGAGGAAGACGAGGCGACGGTCCCAGGCACCGAGCGTTGACCGCTCTACGCCGCCGGGAGCCGCAGAGAGAGGCTGGAGACATGAACGACGTTCGTCCGAGATTCACCCGCGCCGGGCGTGCAGCCGCTGCGCTCGCCGTAGCCGGGATCCTGATGGGCCTGGCCGCCTGCGGCGACGACGACGATGACGTGTCGTCGGGCACGACCCAGTCCACCGAGGCCGAGTCCGGCGGCGACGGTGGCGGCGCCACGCTGGACGTCACCGAGTTCAAGTTCGAGGACGTGTCCGTTTCCGCCGGCGGCACCGTGAGCGTCACCAACGACTCCGGCGCCGCGCACACCTTCACCGCCGACGACGGCGACTTCGACGAGGCCCTCCCGGTCGGCGAGACGGTGGAGGTCCAGGCCCCGAGCGCGCCGGGCGAGTACCCGTTCCACTGCGAGATCCATCCATCGATGAAGGCCACCCTCACCGTTCAGTGAGCCGGGCCGTCTGAGCCGAGCCCACCGGCGTTCGCCCGCGCTTCCCGGCCCGGGCGGACGCCGGCGGCGTGCTCGGCCGGCACCACCTGGCCGGCCGGTCAGGCGGGGGCGGGCTCGGGGATGTGGCGGACCAGGCGGGCCACGGCTCGGTAGGCGGCCTCGGCCGGGCCGAGCTCGTCCTCCCGGAGGAGATTGGCCATGATGCGCAGCACCCACTCCATGAGCGAGCGCGAGCGCATGCCGATGCGGGTCAGCTCCCGCATGAGCACGGGCTGGCCGATGATGGTGGCGAAGTGGCGCGCCACCTTGAAGTACAGGCCGTACTCGGCCTCCAGCAGGACCGAGTACCGGGACAGGGGAGTGCCGGTGCCGGTGACCAGGGCCTCGTCCACGAGGTCGGCGGCCATGCGGGCGGTCTCGTAGGCGTAGTCGATGCCCTCGCCGTTGAACGGGTTGATCGACCCGGCGGCGTCGCCCACCAGCAGCCAGTTGGGCCCCACCTTCGGGTTCACCGACCCGGCCATGGGCAGGCGCCCGCCGGTGGGCGGGGCCAGCATGGCGTCGGGGTCGATGCCCCAGCGCTCGGGGGCGGTGGCCGCCCACTCGTGCATGAGGTGGGTGGTGTTGACGTCCTTGTAGCCCTTGAACGTGGACAGCAGCCCGATGCCCACGTTGATGGTCCCGTCGCCCAGCGGGAAGATCCAGCCGTAGCCGGGCATGGACTGGCCCTGCCGGTCGTGCACGTCGAGGCACGACTCGATCCACGGATCGGCCGAGATGGGGCTCTCGAAGTAGCCCCGGATGGCGATGCCCTGGGGGTAGGCCTTGTTGCGGCTGGCGCCCAGCGCCCGCCCGAAGCGGGACAGCGAGCCATCCGCCACGATCACGTACCGGGCGTGCACCTCGCGGGTCTCGCCGCTGGCCTTGTCCTTCACCAGCGCCCCGGTGACCAGGCCGTCCCGGGAGAGCGGCCGCACCGCCTCGGTGGACGGCAGGACGGTGGCGCCGGCCCCGGCCGCGTGCTCGGCCACCAGGGCGTCGAGGTCACGCCGGCGCACCACGTAGCCGTAGTTGGGGAACACCGGGTGCTCGGGCCAGGCCAGCTCCAGCGTGATCCCGTGGGCCACGGCCCGCAGGCCGTCGTGGCGGTGGTGGTGGGCGGCGATGTCGGGCTCCAGGCCCATCTCGCGGATCTGGTGGACCGCCCGCGGGGTCAGGCCGTCGCCGCAGGTCTTGTCGCGGGGGAACGCCTTGCGCTCCAGCACGCAGACGTCGTGGCCGGCCTTGGCCAGCCAGAACCCCGCAGCGCTGCCCGCCGGCCCTCCGCCGATGACGAGGACGTCGTGGCGGTCCGGGGTCATGCGGACGAAGCCTACGGCCTGTCCTAGGGGATCAGCCCCCGAGGTCGGCCTCGGTGACGCCCGCGGCCTCGGACACCGGGCCCAGCCCCGCCTCGGCCAGGGTCTTCTCGCCCCGGGCCACCGCGAAGATGTCCTCGTTGTCGGGGTTGGTCTCGCTCATGTCGGCGCCCGCCAGCTCGCGCTCGTGCAGGACCACCGCCGCGATCTGCTGGTCGGTGAGGGTGGTCCAGCTCGGCATCGTGCCGCCGCTGCCGCCCACCGGCTTGGCCGTGTCGCCGTAGGTGGCAGCGGGCCAGCCATCGGTGCCGAGCCGCACCCAGGCGGCCTGGTCGCGCCAGTCGCTGAACGTCTCCGTCACGTGGCCGTCGGACAGCTGCGGCGCGTTGCCGATGCCGCCGCCGGTGCTGCCGTGGCAGGAGGCGCAGTTGCCGGCGAACACCGTGGTGCCCATGACCACCGGGTCGTCCGCCCCCGCAGGCGGCGGCTCCAGGGTGCGGACGTAGACGTAGCCCCACAGGGGCAGGGCGGCCAGCACCGGCAGGGCCCAGTACGGGATGCGCTTACGCCGCTTGGCCGCCTGGATGTACGGCGGGTCGGGCTTGGGCGGCTCGGGCTTGGGGGCCTCGACCGGAGCGGGGGTGGTGGGCGCGGGCGCCGCAGCCGCCGCCGTGGTGGCCGCGACCGTCTCCGCGGGCGCGGTGTCCGATGCCGGTGCGTCGTCGGACCCACCGCCCCCCAGTCCGAGGGCGGCTCGGCGCTCGCGAGAGCGCTTCAGAAGGTGCTCGGGGATCTCGGTCAACACAAGCCTCCGCGGAGGGATTCCGGTCGGTCACTCTATGCACGTCCCCGAGGGCACCACCAAGCCGGGTAGGCGGGTGTTCGAGGCCCCCCGGGGCGAATGTGAAGGATTGAACACGCCCGTGCTAAACCTGCCGAGGACTGCCGGCCCCCGGCGTCAGCTACCATTTATGTGAGCAATTTCACGAGGAGTCGCGATCCTTTGGTCGCCTTCATCGCAACCCTGGTGGTCGGCTTTGCCGGCGTCGGCGCTGTCCTGCTCTTCAGCAGGAGGCGACCGGTGGGCGCGCCCTTGTCCTGGGGCGAGGCGATGGCCGCCGCCGTGTTCACGATGTTCATGTTCCTCTGGTGGTACGGCATCATCCCGCACCAGTGGCTCACGTACGCCGGTAGCGAGCTGCGCTGGACCTCTGATCGCCTGCTGATCCGGCCGACGGGGGTTCAGCCCATCACCGTCACCTACCAGACCGTGCGCGACCTGATCGCCGTCCTCATCTATGGGGTCGGCATCGCGCTCCAGGTGGGGATGTGGGCCATCTGGAACGACAGGGGCAAGAAGGCGCCCGCGCCGGTGCCCGCCTCCCGTTACGGCCGACCGCTCGTGAGGAAGGGGTAGCTCGTGGCCAAGAACGACGCCAACCCTCCTATGCCGGAGTTCCGGGACGACTACGTCCTGCAAGAGGTCGACGCGGCCTGGCTCGCCAAGGCGGTCAAGCCGAAGCAGTTCATCCACATCGACCAGTCCGAGTGCATCATGTGCGAGGGCTGCGTGGACATCTGCCCGTGGAAGTGCATCCACATGGTCACCCCGGAGGCCATCGACCAGGCCATCGGGGTG
Source organism: Actinomycetota bacterium (assembly GCA_046734715.1). Classification (GTDB taxonomy): domain Bacteria; phylum Actinomycetota; class Acidimicrobiia; order Acidimicrobiales; family VFJN01; genus ZC4RG19. The sequence continues at coordinate 7,818 of JBKPRV010000531.1, forward strand.
GACCAGCCCGGCGTCGACCCGTCCGACCACGTGATCTTCACCATCGACGACGACGTGTGCACCCGCTGCGCGCTGTGCGTCGACCGGTGCCCGACAGGCGTGATCATCCTGGGCAAGGTGGGAGACCCGGTGGCGGCCGGCGACATCCACCAGCGCACCAACACCCACGGCTACGGCTACGGGATGCGCCTCGGATGATGCTGCACGCCCCCCTGAACCCGCTCACGGCCGGCCCCCGGTCTCACTGAGGAGAGCCTGTTGGCCAAGACAATGGATCAGAAGCCCCCGCTGATGGACCGGGCGGTGTCGGCCCTCAAGGGCCTGCCGGACCAGGTGCAGGGCTCACAGGCGTGGAACTCGATCTTCCGGCCGGGGTCGATCTTCCGGAAGGGCTACAGCGACAGCCCCCGGAACCGCTCCTACGTGATCATGAACAGCGTCCTCTACCACCTCCACCCGGTGAAGGTGAAGCGGCACGCGGTGAAGGTCAGCTACACGCTGTGCCTGGGTGGCCTGAGCTTCTTCCTGTTCATCCTGCTCACGGTCACCGGCATCTTCCTGATGTTCTTCTACCGGCCCACCGCCGCCCAGGCGTGGGACGACATCTACACGCTGCAGACGTCGATCACCTTCGGCCTCCTGGTGCGGAACATGCACAGATGGGCGGCCCATCTCATGGTGATCTCCGTCTTCCTGCACATGGCCCGCGT
>JBKPRV010000532.1:0-3209 GCA_046734715.1 Actinomycetota bacterium
TTGCTCGAGCACCTCGTCAGCGTGCACGACGTCGCCGACGCCGAACCGGGTGGGTACCGCTACACCGCCGCCGCAGGGTTCGAGGGCCTCACCCGCAGCGACGATCCCCGCGGCGCCGGTAGCCACCTCTGCCTCGACCAGCCGTTGGGCGGTGACTCCGCGTACACGGTCTTCCACGCAGCACTTCTCGATCCGCTCCTCGACACGTTGGGCGGCCGCGGCTATCGGGCCGCCCAACTCGAGGCGGGCATCGCTGCCGGACGACTGGCGCTCAACGCGGTCGCCGTTGGTGCCGGAGCGAGCGGGTTGACGTTCTACGACCGCGTCGTTTCCCGGTACTTCCACACTGAGGCGGCAGCGCTGCTCGCGACCGCTGTGGGGATCCCCCAGACCAGGCCCGCCCCGAGCGGGTCGCCCGGCCAGCCCGCTGAACTCCCGGGCTACGGTCGAGTCATGGCCCGCCTCGCCGCCGGGCTCGATCGCTCGTAGGCCCGCCGACGGCATTGCCCCGACGGCGACCGTGTCACTCCAAGGCGCGCAGCACCTTGGCAAGATCGTCGATCACCGCACGAAGATCACGCGAGTCATCGCACTCGTCCACGCGACCTCGCAGTTCCCGGCCGATGACCAGGACAAGCTCCCGGTAGGAGTTGGCCCGATCAGGATCGGTGTCGCGTAGCTCGCGGGCAGCGGGCACAGCTTCGCGTGTCAGGGTGGCGAGAATCGTGATCGCTTCGCGAGCCGTGAAGTCGCCCCTGAGCACGTTCGATGCGGTTTGGATGACCTGTTCCACAGCAACCCGCACAACCCGACACTATGAGGCAGCGATAGGCGTACGTGCAGACGAACGCAGCCTCGACACTGCCGGCTCACACTCGATCCTCTCCACGGTCACCTAGTGGCACTGACCGCCTCGACCCCGTTCGGCGAGAGGTCGACGGGAGCATGCACGCGGCGATGGGCTTTCGGTCGAAAAGGACACGCAGCTGCACGCCGCGCTGGAATGGTGGATCGTCAGTCGATATGGCGACACGTAGTACACGAATCTAGGCCTCGATCCCGCTGCGCCCTCGCGCTGGAGTACGAGGTTCTCGGCGTAGGTGGGACGGACACCGGCAGCCCTTGAACTTGGTGGAATCGTTAGGAACGACAAGCCGACCTCCTCCGGCACCGGACCAATCGCCGAGTTCGTCGACCGGTCGGTGGCCTCGGGAGGGCGTCATCAAAGTGCCGAACAGCCATGGTCGCGGACCACGAGCAGCGAACACTCAGCGTGAGCGGCGGCCGTTTGGCCGCGACTCGCCGCCTCCCGGCGTTCGGGGGCACGGCTTGTCGGGCGCCGCTCACATTGCTGTGGATGGATGGGAACGGGCGCCCCGCCTGGGCTCGGCGTCCAGGTGTGGCCCGAGGCGATCGCTGGGCCGTCATCGGAAGGACGGTCTGCTTCGATGCGGTCGTAGGATCACGCGATGGACCCGTTCGAGGTTGTGTGCGAGATCGAACCGGCAACTCGACCCGACCTGACGCGCGTCCGTCACCAGATCGGAGTCCTCAGCACGATCGCGACTCGCTTTCTGATCCCAGACAACCACATCGGCCGTGCAACGGTGTCAAGCGTCGCCGTGGCCCACGAGGTCGCTCAGATGGGTTGCCGCGCCGTCGCGTGCGTGAACGCCCGTGACCGGAACCTGCTTGGATTCCGCCGTGACCTGCTCACCGCGACGGCCTACGGCGTGGAGGAGTTCCTCTTCGTCTACGGCGATCGACCCGAGACCGGTCGACGATCCGACGACCTCACGGTGCGATCGATGATCGACATAGCCCGCGACTTCGCCGAGGAGCAAACCAGGCCAATGCGCATCGGTGTGTCGTGCGGGCTCGGCGCCGTGCCGGAATGGAAGCGCCACGCCGATGTCTGGTACCTACAGGTCTCCTATGACCTCGACGCGATGATCAGCTGGCGGTCCGACGTCGAGTTCGATGGCGCGATCTACGCCGGTGTCATGGCACTGCCCTCCGCCAGCATGGCCCGCAAGGTCAGCACCGGCGTTCCCCAGCTCGCGGTTCCTCGCCCCATCCTCGACCGACTCGATGCCGACCCCAACGCCGGTGTCGACCTGGCCGTCGGGCTCATCACTGACGTTCGAGAATCGGAGGCGTTCGACGGCGTCCACCTCATCCCCGTAAACCGCTACCGTCAGGTCGCCACCGCGCTCGAACCCAAGCTGCGCTGAACCGGCGTTCGGGGATACTCGACCTACTGCAAGACTCAGGACTCGACGAGGGCGACCGCGTGTTCCTCGACCCAGGCGATCTCGAGCTCGGTCTCGTCGAAGAAGCCGCGGCGCGCGAGCTCGACCTCCCACTCCGAACCTCGGGCCGCGAACTGCAACTGCTGCTCAAGAAAGTGGCGTGCCCGTTCGATCCCCGCGTGGACGATGCCGAGGTCACGCTTGATGCCGTAGGCGTCGAGCAGCAGTCGGAAGCGGCGCGCCTTGTCCGCGACGCCGATCGGGAGCCCCGTCGCTCGGCACTTCTCATCCCGAAAGAACGGCACCCACCGCCACGCCACCCATCCGAGGTCCCAGGCGCGCGGCCCGGGCGCCGCGGTGTCCCAGTCGATGAGCGCCACGGGCAGGCCGTCGCGGAAGACGGTGTTCGACGGGAACACCTCGTTGTGGCAGATCGTCTCGACCGGCTGTCGAGTTTCGTAACACCACTCGCGGTCGGCCCACGGGAACGTCGCCGCTGCGTCGTGGTATGCGCGGAGCAGGGCCCCGAGATGGACCAACACCTCATCGCGCCAGACGAAGTCCGGGAGCCGAAGGTCGAACCGGCCGCCTTCGTCCGGGATGAACTCCACGCCGCGCGCGACCTCGCCCTCGATGAAGGTGAGTACCTCACGGCCTTGATCGTCGAAGCCGAGCGCACGCGGCGCGCCGTCGAACCCCTCGCGCTCGACGTGCTGCAGCAGATCGACGACGGCCGGCGACCACGCGTAGCTGGTGCGCCTGACCGTGCCACCAAGGCGGATCCGGACTCGCGGCGGTTCGCCATCGGCCATGTCCCGCGGCGGGACGAGGTGGGTGATCTCCCGCTCGGTCATTGTCTGGTTCTAGATGGAGTGCGGCGGCAACGACAGCGAGTTCTCGCCAGGCGATCACGTGGTTAGCTGACGGACCTTGCCACTCAACAACGATCGAGCGCGG
>JBKPRV010000533.1:0-5113 GCA_046734715.1 Actinomycetota bacterium
GGAGGGCGATCGGGGGGCATCGTCCTCGGGTCTACGCTGCCTGGCGTGCTGACCGCCTTCGTGCTGATCCACGCCGAGCCTGCTCGCATCGCCGACCTGGGGTCCGAGATCGCGGAGGTCGACGGGGTGGCCGAGGTGTACTCGGTCACCGGGGACCTCGACCTCGTCGCCATCGTGCGAGTCCGGGAGCACGAGCAGCTGGCCGACGTGGTGACCCGGCACATCGCCGCACTGGACGGCATCGTGCACACCACCACGATGTTCGCCTTCCAGGCCTACTCCCGGCACGACCTCGAGTCGATGTGGGGCCTGGGGATCGAGTGACTACGAGCCGTCGGCGGCAGGGGCGTCCGTAGCCGAGGGCGCCGAGCCGCCACCAGACTCGTCCGCCGGGTCGGCGGACGGGTCGGCAACCGCCTCGACCAGGCGGTGGATGAGCTCCTCCCACGGGCCCGGCTCCGGGCGGGCCAGGTCGATGGCACCGAACAGCAGGAAGCCCAGCGCCACTGCGTGGCAGAAGCGGACGATGGAGAGCGTGTCGAGCTCCGGGTCGATGCCGCCGGTGCGCTGGGCCTCCAGGATGAGAGCCACCAGGTTCTCCGTGCGGTGCTCGATCACCCGCCGCAACATGACCGCCACCTCGGGCTCGCGCCGGGCGGCCACGAACGCTTCCAGCAGCAGGGCCTGGCCGCTGTCGAACTCCTCGGTCACCAGATGGGTGCCGACCCGGGAGATGATGTCGGTCGGCTTGCCCTTGAAGTTGTGCTCGGCGAAGAGCTGGTCGAACTCGCTGTCCGACTGGGCCTCGATGGCCGCCAGCAGCAGCTCGGCCTTGCCGCGGAACCGCCCGTAGATGGCGCCGGTGGTGAACCCGGCCCGCCGGGCGATCTCCTGAACGCCCGCGCCGTCGTAGCCCTTGTCCGCGAACACGTCCGCGGCCGCGGCGACCAACCGGTCGCGGGTGGGATCGCCGGACGGGGAGGAGGCCCCAGTGGCATCGGGCATATCGCCGCCAGTCAACGAGGTCCGTGCGGGGGCGTCAAGCGGAGTTCGAGACGGTGACCAGCCGGTCGAGCGCCGCGGCGGCCTGGCCGCCGTCGATCGAGGCTCGGGCGGCCTCCAGCCCGGCGGCCAGGTCGTCGACCAGACCGGCGGCCACCAGGCCCGCGGCGGCGTTCAGCGTGACGATGTCCCGATGGGGACCGGGCTCACCGGCGAGCACCCGCCGGGACAGCTCGGCGTTGACCGCCGGGTCCCCGCCCACCACCGCGTCACCCGTTGCCGGGGTCAGGCCCAACGCCGCCGGGTCGACCGTGTAAGAGCGCACCGCGCCGTCACGCAGCTCGACCACCTGCGATGTGGTGGCCAGCGTCAGCTCGTCGAGGCCGTCGTCCCCGTGCACCACCAGGGCCCGCTCGCTGCCCCGGGCCGCCAGCACGCCCACCATGCGCTCGGCCATGCGGGGATCGGCCACGCCGATCATCATCCTCCGCACCCCGGCCGGGTTGGCCAAGGGACCGAGGAAGTTGAAGGCGGTGGGGATGCCCAGCTCGCGCCGGATCGGTCCGGCGTGACGCATGGCCGGGTGGAAGCGGGGCGCGAAGCAGAAGCCCATGCCGGCCTCGGCCACGCAGCGCGCGACTTCCTCGGGCCCGCAATCGATCCGCACGCCCAGCGCCTCGAGTACGTCCGCGGCGCCGGTCGACGACGAAGCCGCCCGGTTGCCGTGCTTGCAGACCCGCGCGCCGGCGCCGGCCACCACCAGGGCGGCCAGGGTGGACACGTTGATGGTGTGGGCCCGGTCGCCCCCGGTGCCCACGATGTCGACCGCGTCCAGCCCGGGGGCGAGCTCGACCCGCTCGGCGGCGGCGAGCATGGCCTCGACCAGGCCGCCCAGCTCCTCGACCGTCTCGCCCTTCATGCGCAGGGTCACGATGAACCCGGCGATCTGGGCGGGCGTGGCCGCGCCGTCGAGGATCTCGGCCATCACGGCCCGAGCCCGGGCCCGGTCGAGGTCGCCACCGGCGGACAGGGTGCCGAGGACGGCCGGCCACCCTTCGAACGGGTCGCCGGCTCCGGGCGGGGCGGTCACGGGCGGCTACGACGCGCGACGGCGCTGGCGGATGATGCGCCGGCGCTCACGCTCGGTGGCGCCTCCCCAGACGCCCTCCTTCTCACGCACGGCGAGCGCATGCTCGAGGCACGCCTCCCGGACGGGGCAGGCATCGCACACGTCCTTGGCGACTTCGGCCTCCTCGTCGGTGGCCGGATAGAAAATCAGCGGGTCCAGGCCGCGGCAGGCGGCCTGCTGGCGCCAGGTCTGCTTCATGGTGGCGGGAAGGTCTCCCTGTGACTGGAACATCGGTGTACGCAGTCGCGGCTCGGCCGCTAAGACGAGCCCCAGACCAAGTTCTGTGTTCCCCGGGGGGCCCCACGCAAACACGGGGCAAGCCGCCGCGTTCACCCAGGCCCAGCCGCCGGAGGACGGTCGATCTTGGCACCCGCCAACGGCGTTGGCAAGGCCTTCCTATGAGTTGCCTGTGAAGGGAAAGACCCAGGTCACGGACCGCCACTCAGGTCGGCGGCACGGTCGCGCTGCGTCATGACCGCCCATGAGATCCGCGGCCGGCGCCGTGGCATGGGCCACACCAGGCCTACTCAGCGGAGCATCCACTCCCCCGGAGACCACCGTTAGGCTCACAGCCAGCCTCCCCCCGGAGCCATCCATGCCCCTCGGTACGTTCGATCGCGACGAGAACCTCGCCCTCCTCGGCACCGGCACGTTCGACGTCCTGGTGGTCGGCGGAGGCATCACCGGCGCGGGCGTCGCCCTCGACGCCGCGGCCCGCGGCCTGCGCACCGCGCTGGTCGAGCGGGACGACTTCGCCTCGGGCACGTCGTCCAAGTCCTCCAAGCTGGTGCACGGCGGCCTGCGCTACCTGCAGAACGGCGACATCCGGCTGGTGTACGAGGCCCTGCACGAACGCCAGCGCCTGCTGCGCAACGCCCCGCACCTGGTCAAGGTGCTGCCGTTCCTCATCCCCGTGTTCACGGGCAAGGGCGGGATCATCCCCAAGCAGGTGGCCCGGGCGCTGGGCTCGGCCATGTGGATGTACGACCTGACCGGCGGCATCCGCATCGGCAAGGTCCACCGGCGTCTGAAGGCCGACGCGGCCCGGGCCCACATGCCCACATTGGGCGAGCGCCTGGCGTGGGCCTACCTGTACTACGACGCCCAGACCGACGACGCCCGGCTCACGCTCGCCGTCGCCCGCACCGCGGCGCTCGATTTCGGCGCTGCGATGGTCAACCACGCGGCGGTGACCGAGCTGCGGCGGGAGGCGGGCCGGGTGGTGGGCGCAGTGGTCGACACCGGGCGCGGCCCGCTCGACGTGCGGGCGCGGGTGGTGGTCAACGCCACCGGGCTGTGGGCCGACGACGTGCGGGCGCTGGACGAGGGCACGCACCCCCACACGATCCGCCCGGCCAAGGGCATCCACATCGCGGTGCCGTGGCACAAGGTGCGCAACGACATCGCCGCGGTGGTCCCGGTGCCCAAGGACCGACGGTCCATCTTCGTCGTGCCGTGGGCCGGGGCCGGCGGCGAGGTGGGCGGCGAGGGCTCGGTGACCTACATCGGCACCACCGACACGGACTACGACGGCGACGTCGACGACCCCCAGTGCACCGCGGCCGACGTCGCCTACCTGCTCGACGCCATCAACCGCTCGCTGTCCGAGCCGATCGGGCCGGGTGACGTGCTGGCCACCTGGGCGGGCCTGCGCCCCCTGGTGGCCGACGCCACCAGCAGCCGCACGGCCGATCTCTCGCGCCGCCACCGGATCACGACGTCCGAAGGCGGGATGGTGACCGTGACCGGCGGCAAGCTCACCACCTACCGGGAGATGGCCGAGGATGCGGTCGACGCCGCCGTGGCCGTCCTGGGGGGCGACGTGGGCCGCCGCGCCCGGCGCAGCAGCACCCGCAAGCTGGCCCTGCGCGGGGCCGAGGGCTGGACCGAGGCCCGCGAGGCCGATCCCCACCTGGCCGAGCGCTACGGTGGCGAGTCCGGCGTGCTGGCGGCCATGACCGCCGCCGACCCGACCCTGGCCGAACCGCTCGTCCCGGGGCTGCCCTACCGGCGGGTCGAGGCCCTCTACGCCGCCCGCTACGAGATGGCCACCACCCTCGACGACGTCCTGTCCCGGCGCACCCGGGCCCGGCTGCGGGCCCGCGACGCCACGGCCGCGGCCGCCGACGACGTGGCCGCGCTGATCGCCGGCGAGCTGGGGTGGTCGGAAGCCGAGCGAGCGGACCAGGTGGCTCGGTACCGGGCTGCCGCCGCCCGCGAGCGCGAGGTCCCGGGGCTGCCCGAATCGATCGTGCTCACCGGAGGCAGCTGAATGGATGTGCCCCTCGAGACCGAGTACCTGATCGCGCCCCCGCTGGAGACCGCCGCGGCCCTGGCCGGGTGCCGGGTGGCGCACGCCCGGCTGCTGGACTCGCTCGGCACCGTGGACGACGCCATCGTGGCCGGCCCCAGCCGCCTGCCGACCTGGACGGTCGGCCACGTCCTCACCCACCTGGCGCGGCAGGCGGACTCCCACGTCCGGATGCTCGAGGGCGCGGCCGGGGGTGCCATCGTCGACCAGTACGAGGGTGGTCCCGAGGGCCGGGCCGGCGAGATCGAGGTGGGCGCGCGCCGGCCGGCGGACGCGCAGGTGGCCGACGTCGCCGCCTCCATCGCCCGGCTCGAGGCGACGTGGGACAACACGTCGGAGGAGGTCTGGGCGCGGGGGTTCGCCCGCACCACCCGAGGCGAGCTGGTGGTGTGCGCCGACCTACCGTTCCGCCGCTGGCGTGAGGTGGAGGTGCACCACGCCGACCTGGGCCTGGACGTCGGTCCCGAGTCCTGGTCCGCGCCGTTCGTCGACAGCGAGCTGCCCCACACGCTGGCGGGACTGCCGGCGCGGCTGCCGCTCGACGACCGCCGGGCGCTCCTGGCGTGGCTGATGGGCCGGTCGCCCACGCCTCCCGCGCTGCCCTCTTGGTGAGCCAACATCGCGCCATGACGCCGACGTCCCTGCCCCCGGTCGGTCCCGGGGCGCCCACC
>JBKPRV010000534.1:0-17466 GCA_046734715.1 Actinomycetota bacterium
ACCTGGTCGCCGTGGCCGACGCGCCGACGTGGGCGGTGGCCGCGGCCGCCGAAGGCGTGACTCCCAGCGCGCTCAGTCAGGGCCTCGCCGAGCTCGAGCGCCGGGTCGGGCTCCCGCTGTTCGAGCGCGACGGCCGTCGGCGCGTCCTCGCCCCGGCCACCGCGCCCGTGCTGGCCCACGCCCGGGAGGTCGTGGCCCGGACCGTCGACCTGGCCCGGTACACGCACCGGCTGCGCGAGGGACGGGGCGGGTCGATGCGCGTCGGGATGATCGATGCCGCCGCGGTCGACCACTTCTCCCCCACGCTGCGCTACTTCCGGGCCCAGCGCCCGGACCTCGACCTGCGCCTCACCGTCACCACCTCGGCCGCCCTCCTGGAGCTGCTCCGCCGGGCCGAGCTCGACCTGGTGGTCTGCGTCGAGCCGCCGGGCCTGGTCTCCTCGATCGTGACCACGGCACTCACCAGTGAACGGCTCTTCGTCCACGCCCCCGACCCGGGCGCCCTCGACCGACCGCCACCCGAATGGGGACCGTGGGTCACCTATCCCGCCGGCGCTCACACCCGCCTGGTGATCCAGCACGCCCTGCGCCGCGTCGGCGCGCCCTTCGACGTCGTCGCCGTGTCGCACCAGCCCGAAGTCCTGCGCGAGATGGTCCGCGTCGGCCTCGGCTGGACCGTGCTGCCGGCGCCGGCCCGCGAGCTCGACCGCGCCAACCTCGCCATCGGCCCAGCCATCGCCGAACGCCACCTCGTCGTCGCCCGGAGAGCCGAAGCGGTCCCCAACCCCGCGGGCGAAGCCCTCGAGCGGGCGCTGCACCTGGCGGTGGCGGCCGTTGCTCACTGACCATTGACGCCCACCAGCGCGATCAGGACGTAAGCGCCGCTCCGTCGCCCAACGCGGTCCGCACGGCGGCGAGCATCTCGGGCCGCAGGCGGAACCACGCCCACTTGCCGCGTTGCTCCCGGTCGAAGATGCCGGCTCGGACCAGAAGGGACAGGTGGTGGCTGACCGTGGGCTGGGACCGACCGACCGCTTCGGGGAGGTCGCACGCGCACACCTCACCACTGGGCGCGGCGGCCACGATGCTCACCAGGCGCAGCCGCACCGGGTCGGCGAGGACCTTGAGCACCCCGGCCAGCTCCACGGCCGCGGCCTCATCCAGGCGCCCGCCCGTGACCGGCGAGCAGCACAGCACCTCCACAGAAGAACCGACCTTCGTCACATTGACAACCTTCGATTCGTTGCTATCGTATCGACCGTCGTCAAATCGACGATGGTCAAAGTAAAGGCACCGTACCCGCCACTACCCGCAAGGAACAACGATGCGCCTCCAGCTCGCCCTCAACGTCGCCGACCTCGACCAGGCCGTCGACTTCTACACCCGCATGTTCGGCGTCGAGCCCGCCAAGACCAAGCCCGGCTACGCCAACTTCGCCGTCGACGACCCGCCCCTCAAGCTCGTGCTGTTCGAGGGCCACGGCGAGCCCGGCTCCATCAACCACCTCGGCGTCGAGACCGAGACCACCGACGAGGTCGTCGCCGCCGAAGCCCGCCTCACCCAGGCCGACCTCGAGACCACCGGCGTCGCCGACACCCAGTGCTGCTACGCCCAGAAGACCGAGACCTGGCTCACCGGCCCCGACGGCGCCCGCTGGGAGTGGTACGTCAAGACCGGCGACAGCGAGCAGTTCGGCGCCCTGGTCATCAGCAACGGCGGTTGCGCCTGCCGCCCCTCCTGACCGCCGGTGGCGATGGCTACCGCGGGCGGTCGCCGCGCAGCGTGATGCGATACATGCGGCGCCGCTGACCTCGGTAGTCGTACAGGGCGAAGTGCTGGACGCTGCGGTTGTCCCACATGGCGACCGATCCGGGCCGCCAGCGGAAGCGGCAGGTGAACTGCTCGCGGGTGGCGTGGTCGAGCAGGTAGCCGAGCAGCGCCGCCGACTCCTCGCGGCGCAGGCCCTCGATGCCCGTCGTGAAGGCCCGATTCACGTAGAGGCCCTTGCGCCCGGTCTCGGGGTGGGTGCGCACGACTGGATGGCGGACCACGCGGGCGGCGTTCTCGGCGTTCTTCGTGCGGATCGACCGGGACCGGGTCGAGTAGCCGCCGGCCGAGTACTGCGGGCCGGCCGAGTGCAGGCCGACGAGGCCTCCGATCAGCCCCTTCATCGTGTCGGACAGCGCCTCGTAGGCGGCGTGCTGGTTGGCGAACAGCGTGTCGCCCCCCGACGGCGGCACATCGACGGCATAGAGGATCGAGCCGAGGTCGGGCTCGTCGAGGAACGTGACGTCCGTGTGCCAGCCGCCGCCGAAGTTCACCGCGTCGTCCGGCTCGGTGACGATCTCGATCACCTCGGGCCGGCTGTCCATGCCCTCCACGAACGGATGCGTGTCCAGCTCGCCGAAGCGGCGCCCGAAGCGCATGAGCTGCTCCGGCGTGAGCTCCTGGTCGTGGAAGAACAGCACGTGGTGGGCGAGGAACGCCTGGCGGATCTCGGCGACGACGCCATCGTCCAGGTCCGACGCGAGGTCGACGCCGCCGACCTCGGCGCCCAGCACGCCCGAGACGGGGGCGACCGAGGTCCGGCGCTGCGTTCCCTGGTCCTGACCCGGCACCCGGCCACGCTACCGCCCCCTCGCGGAGGCAAACTCGAACCTGCAACCCACGACGCCCCCGACCGGCCTACCCCTGGAGGACCAGATGACCTCGCCCCTCCCCACCGCTCCGGGCCCTCCCACCGACCTCGTGCCCGACGTCGCCGCCCTCCAGGAGCGCGCCCGGCGGCACCTGTGGATGCATTTCACCCGGCTGTCGAGCTATGCCGACCGCGAGATACCGGTGATCGTCCGCGGGGAGGGCCCCTACGTCTGGGACCAGCACGGCCGGCGCTACCTCGACGCCCTGTCGGGCCTGTTCGTGGTGCAGGTGGGCCACGGCCGCGCCGAGCTCGCCGAGGCCGCGGCCCGGCAGGCCGAGCAGCTCGCCTACTTCCCCCTGTGGAGCTACGCCCACCCGGTGGCCGTGGACCTGGCGGCCCGGCTCGCCGAGCGCGCCCCCGGCGACATCGACCGCGTGTTCTTCACGACCGGCGGCAGCGAGGCGGTCGAGTCGGCCTGGAAGCTCGCACGCCAGTACTTCCGGGCGATCGGCCAGCCGCAGCGCACCAAGGTGGTCAGCCGCAGCATCGCCTACCACGGGACGAGCATGGGCGCGCTGTCGATCACCGGCATCCCCGACCTGCGCACCCCGTTCGAGCCGCTCGTGCCCGGCGCCCTCAAGGCCGCCAACACCGACCGCTACCGCTGCCGGTTCTGCGAGGCCGCGCCGGCCTGCACCCTCGCCTGCGCCGACGACATCGGCGACGTCATCGAACGCGAAGGAGCGGACACGGTCGCCGCCGTGTTCGTGGAGCCCGTGCAGAACGCGGGCGGGTGCTTCACGCCGCCCGACGGCTACTTCCCCCGGCTGCGCGAGATCTGTGACCGGCACGGCGTGCTGCTGGTGTCGGACGAGGTGATCTGCGCATTCGGCCGGCTGGGGTACGACTTCGGCTGCCAGCGCTACGGCTACCAGCCCGACATCATCACCTGTGCCAAGGGCCTCACGTCGGGCTACTCGCCGCTGGGGGCGATGCTCTGCCGCGACTACCTGGCGGAGCCGTTCCTGTCCGGCACCGCGAGCTTCGCCCACGGGTTCACGTTCGCCGGCCATCCCGTGAGCTGCGCGGTGGCGATGGCCAACCTCGACATCTTCGACCGTGAGGACCTGCTCGCCCACGTGCGTGAGCACGAGGGCGAGTTGCGCTCCGGCCTCGAGTCGCTGGCCGACATCCCGATCGTCGGTGAGGTGCGGGGCGCGGGCTACTTCCACGCCATCGAGCTGGTCAAGGACCGCGACACCCGCGAGTCGTTCACGGCGGAGGAGAGCGAATCGCTCCTCCGCGGGTTCCTGTCGGGCCGGCTGTTCGAGGCCGGGCTCATCTGCCGGGCCGACGATCGCGGCGACCCTGTGGTCCAGCTCGCCCCGCCCCTCGTGTGCGGGCCCGAGCAGTTCGACGAGATCCGCTCGACGCTGCGTACGGTGCTCACCGAAGCGGCTGAGCGGGTGAGACGCTGAGGGGCCGCCCGGCGGATCAGGTCCGCCGGGACGCCAGGGCCGCGCCCTCGGCCAGGGACTGGAGCTTGGCCCAGGTGACGTCGGGGTCGATGGTCTGGGTGCCGACGTGCACGCTGAAGCCGCAGTCGACGCCGGCCATGACCCGGTCGCGACCGACGAGGGCGGCGTAGCGCCGGATCCGCTGGGCGACGAGCTCGGGGTGCTCGACGTAGTTGGACTGGGGCTCGATCACGCCCGGGCACAGCACCTTGTCCTCCGGCACCGGGGTGTCCTCGAACAGCTGCCACTCGTGCGCGTGGCGCGGGTTGGCCGCCTCGAACAGGACGGTCCGCGGCTTGGCCGTCCACACCAGGTCGATGATGTCCGCGAGGTCGACGTCGTGGTGGTGGGGACCGGGGTAGTTGCCCCAGCACAGGTGCATGCGGAGCTGCTCGGCCGGGATGTTGCGCACGGCGTGGTTGAGGGCCTCGATGTTGAGGGCGGCCCGCCGGCGGAACCCGGCGAGGTCCAGCTGGGCGTAGGCGGTGTGGCGGCCCATGGCCAGGTCGGGACAGTCGAGCTGGACGGTGGCGCCGGCGGCGGCGATCGCCTCGTACTCGAAGCGCATCGCCTCGGCGATGGCGAACAGGTAGGCCTCGTCGCTGGCGTAGAACTGGTTCTCGAAGAACAGCGACACGACCCCGGGAGACGCCGCGCTCGTGAACGTGCCCGCGACCCCGGTGCCGGCAACGGCCTCGCCCAGCGTCGCCATGTCGACGACGATCGCCTCGCGGTCTCGGACCGCGATCTCCGAGGTGCAGGCGGGGGCGGTGCGCTTGCGCCGCCCGGGGTTGGCGGCCACGAGCTCGGCACTGCGGGGATAGTCGGCCAGGTCGGCGAAGTAATAGCGCTCGACCGCCTCGCCGCCGAAGCCGTCGAGCCTGTCCTTCACATACGTGGCGTAGCTCGGCTTGGACATCTCCCCGTCGTTGACGATGTCGACGCCGGCGTCGATCTGCCGCGCCGCGACCTCGTGGACTGCCGTCGCCACGCGCCGGGCCAGCGCCTCTTCGTCCACCGGGATGCCGTCGCCCTTGGCCCACATCATCCGGATGAGATCGTCGGGACGCGGCAGGCTGCCGGCATGGGTGGTGACGATGCCGCCTGGGTCGCTGCCGATCGTTCGCTCCCTCGCTCGCCGGCGCCCGTCTGACGGTAGGGTGGCCGTGTAGCGGACGCTAGTCGAGCGACCTGAGGTAGGGACCATGGGCACAACGGACAAATTGCCGAGCCGGCTGCACCACAACGCGTACGTCTCCAAGGACCTGGAGGCGACCCGCGCCTTCTACGAGGGCCTGATCGGCCTCCCGCTGGTGGCCACCTGGTCCGAGGCCGATGAGCTGTTCGGAGCCGAGCGGGTCTACTGCCACACCTTCTTCGGCCTGGGCGACGGCAGCGCGCTGGCGTTCTTCCAGTTCGCCCACGACGACGACCAGAACCTGTTCGATCCCGACCTCACGCCGTCGCCGTTCCGGCACATCGCGCTCAAGGTCTCGCCCGAGCTGCAGCAGGAGATCCACGGTCGTCTCACGGAGGCCGGTTGGAAGCCCGACGGAACGTACGTGCTCGAGCACGGCTACTGCCGGTCGCTCTACACCGAGGATCCGAACGGCCTGCTCCTGGAGTTCACGGTCGATGTCGACAACGCGGATGACATCGCCGCCGATCGCCGGGCCGACAGCCACGAGACGCTGGAGCGGTGGCTGAAGGGTGACCACACGAGCAACAACGTCTACCGGTAGTGCCCCGCCGCGACTCGCTGGTGCTGTTCGTCCATGGGGCACACCATGCGGGTTGGTGCTGGCTCCTGGTGATGGACCGACTCGCGCAGGCGGGCATCGAGTCGTACGCGATCGATCTGCCGTTCACCGGCTACGACGACGACGTCGCCGCGGTCCGGGCCGCGGTCGCCACCAACCGTGACCGGGGGGCCGCGGTGCACGTCGTGTGCCACAGCTACGCCGGGCTGCCGGTGGCGGCGGGCGGGCATGGCGCCGCTCACCTGACCTTCGTCGCCGGGCGCCTGCCCCTGCCCGGCGAGTCGCCGGCGGCCGCCACGCCCCGGTGGGGCTTCCCGGGTTTTCAGGCCTGCATGCTCCGGGGCGACGACGGCCTGATCCACCTGTCCCCCGCCGCCGGCGAGTTCCTCTTCCACCGCACGAGCACTGCCCTGGCCCGATTGGCCCTCGAACGGCTGCGGCCGATGCGCAGCGAGGTGCCGGGCGAGCCGGTCGCCGACCCGGCCTGGACGTCGGTCCCGAGCTCATACGTCGTGTGCGCGGACGATCGGGCCGTGCGGCCCGAGGCGCAGCGGGAGCGCGCCGCGCTCGTGGGCCGGTCGGCGGAGCTCGACAGCGACCACTCCCCGTTCCTCAGCCGCGTGCCCGAGCTCGCCGGCGTGATCGCAGACCGGCACCGGGAGATGCTGGCGGCGGCGTGACCCGGCGGCCCAGGGCTACGTGGACGCGAGCGGGTCCGGCACCGGCAAGCGCGCCAGGTTGGCCCATTCGCGGGTGATGTCCTCGGCCGTGGCCAGCAACAGCGGCAGGTGGCGGCTGGTGAGCTCGGCCACCGGTGTCTCGGCCGCGTGGCACGTGACGTTGACGGCGGCGACGGTCGCGCCCGAGGCATCGCGAACCGGCGCTGCGACCGATCGGATGCCGAGCGACAGGCGCTCGTCGGAGATCGCCCAGCCGCGCTTGCGCACCTGCGCCAGATCGCGGTCGAGCGCGCGGCGCGACGGTGTGATGCGGGGGATGATCCCGGACTGCGAAGGCGTCTGCAGCACGGCGGGCAGCTCGTCCCGCGGGAGGTCGGCCAGCAGCACCTGGCCCATCGACGTGGCCACCGCGGGGAACCGGGTCCCGATGTGGACCGAGAGGGCGATGATCTTGGGCACCGGCACCCGGGCCACGTAGACGATGTCGCTGCCGTCGAGCTGGGACATCGAGCTCGACTCACCGGTCTGGGCGACGAGCGCCTCGAGGTGGGGGCGGGCCAGCTCCCAGATGCCCAGCGTGGCGATGTATGCGGTCCCCAGCTCCAGCACCTTGGTCGTGAGCGTGTACAGCCCGCGGCACGACCGGACGTACCCGAGCTTCTCGAGCGTGATGAGCAGGCGGCGCGCGGTCGGCCGCGGCAGGGAGGCGCGGGTCGCGGCGTCGCTCACCGACAGCGCCGTGGCAGTGGGGCTGAATGCCGTGATGACGGCCAGGCCGCGGGCCAGCGCCTCCACGAAGTCCGGGCCCTGGTCCTCGGGCATCGAGGCATCCTCCCACGTACCCCTGATCGCACCAAAGCGACCACACCCGCCGGTCGACGCCCACGCAGCGCAGCGTCACGGATGTCTCCCTGGAGCTTCGCCCGCCGACGTCGACCACCGCTTGCCAGCTGTGTGACGAGGCCATGACAACCGGGGCCCGTGGTCCGCGCCGTTGGTACTCTGCCCGCTAGTCGGACACTCGTCCGGGAATGTTTCCAAAAGGGGGGAAACATGGCAACTCCAACAGTTGTCACCACGACCGAGGAACGCAGCGCCGAGGTCGAGAAGGCCGCCTTCGGCAGCGCGGCCTCCTGGTGGTACGACTGGGTCGACGGTCACCGGGTCGGGGCTGCCGCGCTCGTAGGCGTGATCGCCACGCAGCTCGGCACCTACTTCGGCTACGTCTTCCCGGCCATCGGCCTGCCCACGCTGCCGTGGCCGCTGTACAACGGGCTGCTCGCCACGCCCGCCGAGGACTTCGGCACCACCGGGTCGTTCTTCTCGGGCCAGTCGCTCCACTACGTGAACGGCATCGTCTTCGCCATCCTCTACGCGGTGCTGGCCCTGCCGTTGATGCGGTTCCGCAACACCCACGGCGGCAACGTGTTGAGCGGGCTGATCTACAGCGTCGTGCTGACGGTCATCAGCCTCGGGGTGCTGGTGCCCTACGCCTACGTTCCGAAGCAGGGCTACGGGCTCTTCGCGTTCTACGGGCCCGACGGCTGGAAGCTGCCGGCTGCGGTGCTGCTCTGGCACCTGATCTACGGCTTCTTCCTCGGCACGCTCTACCAGATCCGCACGCGGTCGTAGCCGAACACTGGTCGCGCTCGTAACCGGGTGGCCCGCCGGCCCCAGACGGCGGGCCACCCGGACGCGCGCGCGAACCCCGGCGGCCGTGTGCACGCGCTCTGTCACATAGCCTCCTCCGGGGGTGGCACACTCAAGATCCCCTGCTTCATGGAGGCGAACATGGCTGAGACAAAGTCGCACCTGACCGGGACGTACGCCATCGACCCCGTGCACAGTCGGATCGGCTTCGCCGTCCGCCACGCCATGGTCAGCAAGATCCGCGGCTCGTTCGACGAGTTCGACGGCAGCGGCTTCTTCGACGCTGACGTCCCGTCGAACTCCCGGCTGCAGCTGACGATCAAGGTCGACAGCATCGACACCCGCAACCCGGACCGGGATGCGCACCTCCGGACGAACGACTTCTTCGACATGGAGAACTACCCCGAGATCACGTTCACGTCGACCTCCGTCGAGGCGACCGGCGACGACGAGTTCCTGGTGACGGGCGACCTGACCGTCAGGGGCGTCACCAAGCCGGTCACGATCGACTTCGAGCACACCGGCGCCGCCACCGACCCGTTCGGCAACAAGCGGGTCGGGTTCGAGGGCAAGACCGAGGTCAACCGCAAGGACTGGGGCATCAACTGGAACGCCACCCTGGACGCGGGCGGCGTCATGATCGGCGACAAGGTCACCCTCGAATTCGACGTCGAGGCCATCCGTAGCGACGACGCCGGGTCGTAGGGCTCGGACCGAGCGCTACTCCAGCTCCTGCCGGGCGAAGGTGCGGGGCTCCCGCCCCGCCAGGAGCCAGCCGACCCCGGCCGCGACGAGCGGGGTCCCGATGGCTAGGGGCAGAAGCTGCGCCAGCGGTATCGGGACCAGCCGGCCGAGGTCGGCGTGGTACGACGCCACGAGGGCGAGGTAGGCGCCGGCCAGGGCGAGAAGCACGCCGGGCACCGCCAGCCCGGCCGCCGTGGCCGACGTCAGCGCCCGGCGGGTCCGGGCCTTGGCGCCGGTGGCGGTGAGCGTCCGGACGTCGCGCCGGGCCTCGCCCCGGATCAACCCGACCGCGATGGCCACGATGGCCACCGCCAGGAACCCGCCGGCGAGCGTGGCGCCCTTCCGCAGCGCTGCCTGCTCGTCCTGCGTCGGGCGGCTCGCGACCGCGAGACCGGCATCTGCCGCCGCGTCGCGGGCGGCCGCGAGCTGCTCGGGGGTGAGCGGCGCCGGCGCCTCGACGATCCAGCCGGCGCGGACCGCCACCCAGCCGTGGCGGGCCATGGCGTCCTCGGGGATGAGGGCGTTGGGCGCCGACGACCAGGTCGGGAGGTCGACGTGCTGCACCTCGGCCTCGCCGGGGTCCCGCCCGGCGGTGATGTCCATCAGCAGGAACGGCTCGTGGCGGGAGGTCAGCAGCTCCACGCCGGGCTCGATGGACTGCGGGTCGATGCCGTACAGGTCCAACACCTCGGGCGTGGCGACGTAGGGCACGCCCCGCCCCTCGACCGTGCGCTCGCTGCGGGCCACACCGATCGAGATCGGCTCGCGGGGCAACCCGTCGGGCATCGGGCGGGTGCTGGTGGCGACGTCGAGCGGCGCCGAGGCCATGTCGCCGCCGAGGGCGGCGATGACCGCCTCGGCGCCCTGATCGAACGCCGCGGTCCCTTCCGCCGTGAGGTCAGGCGCCGGCGCCGCCGCGTCGCCGCCGGGGCCGCTGGGCAGGATCAGCAGCTCGGAGCTGGACAGGTCGCCGCCGTCAGGGGCGGGCTCCGCCGCGGCCGAGACCGCGACGATGCCGATCGAGACCGCGAGCCCGATCGTGATGGCCCCCAGCGCGGCGGCGGCCCGGGCCTGGTAGCGGGCGAGGTCGCGCAGCGCCACGCGGGGGCCCATTGGCAACCGGGGCGCCAGGCGCCCGACCGCTCGGATCGCGCCCGGCGCGGCGAGCACGGTGCCGACCACCACGGCCACCAGCCCTCCGACGAAGAGCACCGGCTGCACGTGCGTGCTCAACGGATCCGCCAAGGCGATGGCAACGGCGCCCACCGCCACCATCGCGACGGCGACGACGAGCGGCCGGCGCACGGGGCGAGGCGCGGCCGGTCGCCCCGCCAGCGCAGCCATGACGGGCAGCCGGGACACGCTCCGGGCCGGCCACCAGGCGGCCAGGCCGGCGGCGACCACCACCAGCAGCGCAATGGCGGCGATGAGAGGCCAGGGGACATCAGCGCGGGAGATGCGATGGTTCGCGGCGGACTCGACCGCGGGGGCGAAGACCACCCATCCGGCCAAGCCCACGATGGTGCCCACGACGGCGGCCACCGCGCCCGAGACGGCTCCGGTGGCGAGCATCACCAGCCGCACATGGCGGTCGGTGGCCCCCAACGCCATGAGCATCCCGAGCTGCCGCTGGCGCCGCTGGGCCACGACGACGAACGCCGCCGACGCGAGCAGGCCGACCAGGGCCAGGGCCAGCGTCGTCGCCGCCAGGACCAGCGCGGCGATCGCGGCCTCCTGATTGTCGTTGCCGAGGATCTCCATCGAGAAGCCGATGCCCTCCGAGGTCCCCCGCCTCAGGCTCGTGTCCACCAGCACGGTGATCTCGTCCGGCGTGGCCAGGGTGCCGGGCGCCACCAGCGCGAAGTCGTCGCCCAGGTCGGCGGGGTTCTCCACCAGCCCGACGACCGTCGCCTGCGACCGGCCGAGCGTGACCTCGTCGTGCAGCCCGGCGCCGAGCAGGTCGGCGGCGTCGTCGGTCAGAGCCACCTCGCCGGCCGCCCGGGGGTACCGGCCGGCCGTCAGGTCGAGGATGTTGCGGCTGTAGCGGGCCTCGGGATTCTGGTCCCGTACCTCGAGCTGGTCGGTGGCGCCGGGCACGGCCACCGACTGGTGCGCGGTGACGTCGTCGGTGCCGTACTGGTCCTCCGCCGCGGCGATCGAGCGGGCGGCGGCCTCGGCGTCACCGCCGGCGATCGTGATCCGGGCGTCCGCCCCGCCGAAGGGCTGGGCGACCGCCGACGAGCTGTTGATGGCCACCGTCGCCAGGGCCACCCCGGCCGCCACCGCCGCGGTGAGCAGGGCGAGGACCAGCAGCTGCTGGCGCCACTCCCGGCGGAACAGGCGCAGCGACCACCGCATCACGGCCCGGTTGGCCGGCCGTCCCAGGCTCATGGCTGGGGGACCGAGTCGAGCAGTGACTCGGGGCTCGGCGGAGGGCTCGTGTGGTCGATGACCCGACCGTCGCGGAGGAACACCACCCGGTCGGCCCACGAAGCCATGTGGGCCTCGTGCGTCACCACGACCCCGGCCGCGCCGCGGTGGCACGCCTCCCGCAGCAGGCGCATCACCGCCTCGCCGTTGACGGAATCGAGCGCGCCTGTGGGCTCGTCCGCCAGCAGCAGCGACCGCTCGCCGACGATGGCGCGGGCGATGGCCACCCGCTGCCGCTCGCCTCCCGACAGGTCGTCAGGGAAGCGGTCGGCGAGGTCGTCGATCCCCAACTGCGCCAGCGCGGTGGACGCCGCGCCACGGGCGTCCCGGGCGCGCATGCCGTCGAGCTCGAGGGGCATCGAGACGTTCTCGGCCGCGGTGAGGCCGGCGAGCAGGTTGAAGTCCTGGAACACGAACCCGAGCGAGCGGCGCCGCAGCCGGGCCCGCTGCCCCGAGCTCATGGCGCCCACGGAGGTGCCCTCGATGAGCACCTCGCCCTCGGTGGCCTCCTCCAAGGTGCCGGCGATTGTGAGCAGCGTGGATTTGCCCGACCCGCTCGGGCCCATGACCGCGACCAGCTCGCCGCGCTCGACGGCCAGGTCGACGTCGCGCAGGGCGTGCACCGTGGTGGCGCCGTCGCCGTACACCCTCGACACGAGCCGCAGCTCCAGTGCCGCGCTCATCGCTCGGCTCCCGCGACGCTGCGGTCCCGGTCGTCCTGGGGAGCGACGGCCGGGACCTGCGGGCGGTGCTGGCGCAGACGCATGTCGGCGGTGTCGAGCCACCGGACCGCGCCCTCCAGGCGGAACAGCTCGGCGTCGACCACCAGCGCGGTGGCCACGTCCTCGGGGCCGGCGCCGGCCTTGACCGCGGTGTATCGCTGCATCAGCTCGACGAGCCAGTGCCGGTGCGCCTGGATCACCTCGTGCACGTCGACGCCCGGGGCGTGCGCCGCGACGAGCACCTTGATCAGCAGCTCGTCGCGGGGTGGCCCGTCCTCGTCCGGCGGTGTGCGCAGCCACTCTCCCAGCTCGTCGCGGCCGGCGCCGGTGATGCGGTAGCCCTTCCCGGGACCTTCACCCTTGCCCTCGGACTCGACGAGCCCGTCCCGCTCCAGGCGCTGGAGCGTCGTGTACACCTGCCCGACGTTGAGCGGCCACACCTCGCCGGTGCGGGCTTCGAACTCCTGGCGGAGCTGGAGCCCGTACTTGGGGCCCTCGCTCAGCAGCGCCAGCAGCGCGTGGCGCACGCTCATGGCGTCCGCTCCCGGGTTCCATCCAATATACCGAGTAGCATACCCACTATATATATCAGGTATAGCGGACTCGGCAAGCACAGATCCAGCGGTCGCACCGCGGGCGTGCGGCTAGGGTCACGGGCCTGGGTGAGGGGAGACGGATGTGAAGGCTGCCGTGCTGCAGACCATTCCGGGTGAGCTCGTCATCGACGAGGTCCAGATCGACAAGCCGGGCCCGCGTGAGGTGCTCGTCCGCACCGCGGCGGCCGGGTGCTGCCACAGCGACCTCCACTTCATGGAGGGCAAGTACCCGTACATGACTCCCGTGGTCATGGGCCACGAGTCGGCGGGGATCGTCGAGGCGGTCGGGGCCGACGTCAGCCACGTCAAGCTCGGCGACCACGTCATCACCTGCCTGTCGGTCTTCTGCGGCCAGTGCGACTTCTGCGTCGCGGGCAAGCCGAACCTGTGCACCAAGGAACGGGTCCGCCGCGCGGCCGACGCCCAGCCGCGGCTGTCGAAGGACGGCGCCCCCGTGTTCCAGTTCCTCGAGCTCTCGTCGTTCGCCGAGCAGATGCTCGTGCACGAGGGCGCGGTCGTGAAGATCCGCGACGACATGCCGCTCGACCGCGCCGCCCTGCTCGGGTGCGGGGTCACCACCGGGCTCGGCGCCGTGCTCAACACCGCCGGCGTGCGCGCCGGGGAGACAGTCGCCGTCATCGGCTGCGGCGGCGTGGGGCTGGCGGCCGTCCAGGGCGCGGCGATCGCCGGCGCCGGCCGGATCATCGCGGTCGACATGGTCGACACCAAGCTCGACCTGGCCCGCGCATTTGGGGCCACCGACGTCGTCAACGCCAAGGAGGCCGACCCCGTCGGCACCGTGATGGAGATGACCAGCGGCGGCGTGGACCACGCCTTCGAGGCGATCGGCCTCAAGGTCGCCGCCGAGCAGGCCTTCGCCATGCTGAAGCCGGGAGGCTGTGCCACCGTCATCGGCATGATCCCGATCGGCGACAGCGTCGAGCTGCCGGGCTTCGCCTTCCTGGCCGAGAAGAAGATCCAGGGGTCCAACATGGGATCGAACCGGTTCCGCGTCGACATGCCCCGCTACATCGACATGTACCTCCAGGGCCGGCTCAACCTCGACGACATGATCTCCACCCGCATCCCGCTCGAGGAGGTCAACGCGGCGTTCGCCCGGATGCGCACCGGCGAGATCGCCCGTGACGTCATCCTGTTCGACTGACGCGTCGTTCCGGCTATCCGGCTAGCCGGCGTGGGCGTCGAGCGCGGTCACGGCCGCGGCCAGGACCTGCTTGCTATCGAGGCCCTCGACCTGCGCATGGAGCACCATCCTCAGCTCGATCGGGACCAGCACCTGCGATTGGAGCTGGTCGAGCAGCTTGGGCGTCGGGGCCTGGGCGAGCACGCGGGCGGCGACGGACCGTTCGGTGGTGGCCCATGGCGAACCGCCCACCAGCCTCACCAGCTCCGAGTGGTTGGCATGGGCGAGGCGGTTGAGCGCGACCCACGGGGGTAACAGCCGGCCCTTGAGTGTGTAGAAGTCCACGAGGCGGCCCTCGAGGAAGGCGGCGACCTCGTCGGCCAGGTCGGAGTCGTGCCAAGCACCGGACAGCTCGTGCGAGTCAGCCGGCTCTTCGGGCTCTCTGTCATGCCGGCGGCGGAACCACATGCCCACAGCGTCTCGCCGCGGCCGCCTGGCGCACAGGGTCTTAGGTCCCAGCGTCCAGGGTCGCGTGGTGGGCCCGCGCGGCCTGCTGCGCCCGAAGGACGACGTCGATGCCGCCGAGGTGATCCCTCACCTCGATGACCGCCAGCGTGAGCTGCTCGCGCGATTGCTGGGGCCCGATCACGCATGGCGGCGCCTGCTCGGCTGAAACGCTGGGACGCCGGGCCCACCCGGGGTCAGGGCTTGCGGGCGACGCCGGCGTAGAAGATGTCCGGGCCGGACTCGGGGGGCCGGCCGCGCCAGGATGCGACCAGGGTGACGCCCGGGTCGACCAGGTCGAGGCCATCGAAGAAGCCGGTGAACTCCTCGCGGTTGCGCAGGATGAACGTCTCCTGGGTCTTCTGGCTGATGGCGTCGTAGAGCTCCACCAGGCCGGGCACCACGTCGCTGGCCAGGTGCGAGACCGCCAGGTAGCTGCCCGACGGGACGGCGTCGACCAGGCGGGAGACCAGGCCGTGGGCGTCCTCCGCGTCCGAGATGAAGTGCATGATCGCGACCACCACGAGCCCGATGGGCTGGTCGAAGTCGAGTGTCTGGGACGCCTGGGCGAGGATCGAGTCGGTGTCGCGGATGTCGGCGTAGAGATAGGACGTCGTCGTCTTCGGGGTGGTGCTCAGCAGCTCGTGGGCGTGGGCCAGCACGATGGGGTCGTTGTCGACGTAGACGACCTTGGACTCCGGTGCCACCGAGAGGGCGATGGCGTGGGTGTTGTCGTCGCTCGGGATGCCGGTGCCCAGGTCGAGGAACTGGCGGATCCCCGCCTCCTCGGCCATGAAGCGGACCGCCCGTCCGAGGAAGTCGCGGTTGGCCCGCAGGCCGGCCTTGGCCGCGTCGAGCCCGCCCGGGAAGTCGAGGCCGGCCGCGTGCGAAGCGGCGCGGTCGCTCTCGAAGTTGGTCGTCCCCCCGAGCATGTAGTCGTACATCCGCCCTGCGTGGGGGATGTCGGCCCGGATGTCGATCTGACCCCAGTCCTTGCTTGCCAAGTTGTCGCCAATCCGTGAGGCCTGCGTTCCTCCCCGCACGATAGACGGCCCAAGACCCGGCGAAGTCCGCAGCCTCCGGGCTCGAAACGCCGTGGATCTAGGTCGCCGACTCGGCCTCCTCGGCGAAGCGCGCGACGACGTCGGCGTACTCGGTCATCATGTCGAGCACCACCTGCCGCGCCGGGCGTACCTCGTTCATGCGGCCGACGACCTGGCCGACGAAGTAGTTCGCCAGCTGGTGGGCGCCGGTGCCCTCATGGTGGGACGAGCGGGCGATGCGCAGCTGGGCCTCGCCCACCAGAGCGCCCTGCAGCGGCATCGGCAGCGTCGCCGGCGCATCTTCACGGTCCCATTCGTCGGTCCACGCCGACCGCAGCATCCGCGCCGGCTTACCGGTGAGCGAGCGCGATCGGATCGTGTCCGACGACGTCGCCGCCAGGAACTTCTCCTTCACCACCGGATGCGTCTCGGCCTCTTCGGTGGTCAACCACACCGATCCGCACCACACGGCCTCGGCCCCGAGCGCCATGGCGGCGGCGATCTGCCGGCCGGAAGCGATGCCGCCCGCCGCGATCACGGGGGTCGGCGCCACCGCGTCGACGACCTCGGGGATCAGCACCATCGTCGCGACCTCGCCGGTGTGCCCGCCCGCCTCGGTGCCCTGCGCCACGATCAGGTCGGCGCCCGCGGCCTGGTGCCGCACCGCATGCGCGGCCCGACCGGCCAGCGCGGCGACCACCACGTCGTGGGCGTGCGCCCGCTCGATGAGCGACGGCGGTGGCGGTCCGAGCGCGGACGCGACCAGTCGCACCTCGTGGGCGAAGGTGACGTCGAGCAGCGGCTCGTAGCCGCTCGGCGAGATCGTCATGCCCCCGCCCCGCCCGACGAGCGCGTCGGCCGGCAGCGGGGGGACGTCGTAGCGGGCGAGTATGTCGTCGACGAACTGCTGCTGCTCGGGCGGCAGCAGCCGGCGGACCGCCTCCCGGTCGAGCCCGCCCTCGTCCGACCCCGCGTACTTCTGCGGCAAGAGCAGATCGAGGCCGTACGGCTTGCCCTTGACCTCCGCCTCGATCCAGTCGAGGTCGATCTCGAGCCGCTCGGGCGTGTGCGCGACCGCGCCGAGCACACCGAACCCGCCGGCGTTGGTGACCGCCGCCACGACGTCCCGGCAATGGCTGAAGGCGAGGATCGGGAACTCGATCCCGAGCATTTCGCACACACGGTTCTGCATCGGCCCATCCTCCCGCGGCGGGGAGCGCCGTGCCCATGGATCAGACCCTGGTCGGACGACTTTCGCCGGGGCGCCTGAGTACCGTCGGCGTGTGCGTCGGGCCGCCACCCTCATCGACCGCGTGAAGCACCTGCCGCCGCTGGCCGTCGATGCCGCCATCGCCGCGGCCGTCGGCCTGGTCACGATCGTGTCGGTGCTGGTGGACGACCGCAACGACCACGGGGTGTCGCTCACCGTCGCCGGGGTGGCGTTGCTGCTGGCCCAGTGCGTGCCGCTGGTCTGGCGGCGCCGGGCGCCCTTGGCCGTGATGCTCGTGGTGGTGGCGGCCGGGGTGGCCTATGGCATCGCCGAGCTGCCCGATCCGGCCGTGCTGTTCGGCCCGACGCTCGCCGTCTACACGCTGGCCGCCCATTGCCCCCGCTCGGTCACGGTGCCCTGGGGGATCGCAGGCGTGGTCGTCGGCGCGCTGGCCCTGGCCGTGTCCCGGGACGCCGACGCCGCCGACGTCGCCGTGACCTACTTCGTGTTCGTCACCGCCTGGGTGGCGGGTGACACCGTCCGCGGCCAGCGGGAGCGGGTGGCGCTTATGGACGCCCAGCGTGAGGAGGAGGCCCGGCGCGCCGTCGCCGACGAGAGGGTGCGCATCGCCCGCGACCTCCACGACGTGGTCGCGCACCATCTGAGCGTGATCGTGGTCCAGGCCGAGGCCGCCCAGGAGGTGCTCGCCGCCCGCCCCGAACGGGCCGGCCAGGCGATGGCCACCGTCGCCGACACCGCCCGCAGCGCGCTCGGCGAGCTGCGCCGGGTGCTCGGCGTCCTGCGCAGCGAGGGCGACGACGGCGC
>JBKPRV010000535.1:0-20394 GCA_046734715.1 Actinomycetota bacterium
GTCCCGACCTGGCCGTGCCCGGCTACGACGGCATCTGGGCCATCGGCGACGTGGCCGCCGCGCCGAGCCCGCGCGGCGGGGGAGCGCTGCCCCAGCTGGCGCCGGTGGCGATGCAGTCGGGCGGCCACGTGGCCCACCAGATCGGCCGGCTGCTGGAGGGCAAGCCCACCCGGCCGTTCCGGTTCCGGGACAGGGGCACCATGGCCACGATCGGCCGGCGCTCGGCGGTGGCCGAGCTGCCGGGCCGGGTCCACCTGCGGGGGACCGTCGCCTGGTTCGCCTGGCTGGGCCTCCACCGGCTCTACCTGGCCGGGCTGCGCAACCGCCTGTCGGTGTTGCTCAACTGGCTGTGGGGCTACCTGACCTGGGACCGCGGCCCCCGCATCATCCTCGGACCGGACGGCCGGGACCGCCCGCCCCCTCGCTAGCCCGCCGCGGTGGTCCGCCCGGGGCGCAGCTCCCGGCGCAGCACCAGGCGCAGGCCCGACCAGGTGTCGTCGATGGCGCACACCTTGTTGTCGACCAGGCCGGTGGGCAGGGCCACGTCCCGCACGGTGTCCTCGGTGATGTCGGTGGCCACGCCCGACGCCTGCTTGGGCCAGGCGATCCACAGGCCGCCGTCGACCTCCAGGGCTTTCATCAGCGCCGGCAGCCGCCGCTCCAGGTCGCGCCGCTCGGTGTGGAACGACACGATGACCCCGAACGGCCCCCGAGCCTGCGTGCGCACCTCCACCCCGCCGGGCAGATCGGGGACGGCGAAGCCGTCGGGCGCGGCCAGCAGACCCACCCGATCGCCCTCGGCGATCCCGAGCTTGCGGGCCAGCGGCGTCCCGGAATAGCCGGCCATCACGCCCAGCCCAGCACGCGGTCGACCGCGATCTCGATGGCCACGCGGTCGTGCCGCTCGCCCGGCTGCCGGTAGCGCTGGGCGTAGCGCCGGACCGCCTCCGCCACGCGGGCGGGGTCGTCGGTCACCTGCGCCGAGCCCTCGAAGGTCAGCCAGCGCCCGCCGTCCACCTGGCAGACGCTAGCCCGGCCCCCTCGGGCCAGGTTCCGCGCCTTGCGCGACGAGGCCCAGGTGATGATACGCACCAGCCCGCTGCCCGGGTCCCACGTGAAGCCGACCGCGGTCGTGTGCGGGCTGCCGTCCGGCCGGAGCGTGGTCAGCGTGGCGAGGTGGCGCTCGCCTACGAACACGAGGGCCTCGGGGGGCAGGGCGGCGGGGTCGAGCGCCATGGCCCCATGTGATCAGGTATGGGCGATGGCGGAAAGGACCCGGCGGCGTCCCGCCCAGGCCGCGGGCAGCACCGCGGCCACCAAGGTCAGGGCCGCGGTGACCGCGGCGAAGCCGGCGAGCTGGGCGGTGGGTAGGGCGAACACCCGGAACCCCTCCTCCGACAGGGCGTGGACCAGCACCCAGCCGAAGAACACGCCTACGCCCAACGCTCCCACCAGACCGAAGGCGGCGATGATCAACGCCTCCCAGCGGATGGCCGACCGGACCTGAGACCGGGTCGCGCCCACCGCCCGGGTGAGGCCGATCTCCCGGGTGCGCTCGACGACCGACAGGATCAGCGCGTTCACGATGCCGATCATGGCGATGACGATGGTCAGCGTCAGCAGGGCGTTCACCAGGACGAGGATGATGTCGTACTGGCCCTTCATGGCCGCCTTGAACTCCTCGAGGTCCTGGACCTCGGCGGAGGGGAACGAGGCCACCACCGACTCCAGGTCGCTCCGGGCCTCGTCCACGGTCACGCCGTCGGCCAGGCGCACCCAGATCTGGGCGTCGCCCACGTCGGGCAGGTTGGCGTCGAACGCGTCCACGCCCATCACGAACGGACCGGTCAGGTCGCGGCGGGTGAGCAGGGCGGCCACCGTGAACGGGAGCTCGCCCGTGTCGCCGAACACGACCGGGATCTCGTCGCCCACGTGCCAGCCCCGCTCCTCGGCGATCCCCTGGAACACCGCGATCCCGTCGGCGTCGAGGCCGGACACGTCGCCGTCAGCCACCTCGATGTGGAACAGGTCGAAGCCCGTGTCGGGGTCGATGGCCCGGAGGCCGTGCGGCGTGCCGGCGATCTGGGCGAAGCCGAAGCGCACGCCGGTGGCCGCGTCCACCTCGGGCAGGGCGTTGACCGCTTCGGCGATGTCGCCCGGCAGCCCGCCGCTGACGAAGCTGCCGCCGCTGTCGATCACCACGTCCCCCTCGAACTGGTTGTCGACGGTGTCGTCCAGCGAGGCCCGCAACGAGGCGTTGACCACGAGGAACAGCGAGACGATGCCGAGGCCGATCATCAGCGCCGATCCCGTCGAACCGGTCCGCCGCGGGTTGCGCGCCGCGTTCTGCTGCGCCAGCCGGCCGACCACGCCCCGCACCAGCGGCAGGGCCCGGCCGAGGGCCAGCGCCGCGGGCCGGGCCACCACCGGCGCCAGCACGATCATGGCGACGAACACGCCGAGCATGCCGAGGGCCGACAGCCGGAGCGACGACTGGCCCGCCATCTCGCCGCCCGAGGCCCCCATCACCAGCGTGGCCGCGCCTTCGACGCCGATGGCGAGGGCCAGGCCCCACCGCACCCGGGAGAGGTGGCTGGTGTCGATCGCCACGTCCCGCATGGCGGCCACCGGCGGGACCCGCGAGGCACGCGCCGCGGGGAAGACCGCCGACGCCAGGGTGACCAGCGTGCCCACGCCCAGCGCCACCGCCAGGGTGCGGGGCTGGATGACCGCCTCGGCCCCGGGCACGAACCAGCCGGCCAGGCCCGCGGCCAGCGAGACCCCGAGCGCGCAACCGAGGAGCGAGGCCAGCACCCCGACCAGCATCGACTCGACCACGACCGCCCCCAGGATCTGGCGGCGGCTGGCCCCCAGCGCCCGCAGCAGGGCCACCTGGCGCTGCCGCTGCGCCACGATGAACGAGAAGCTGGTGTAGATCACGAACGACCCCACCAGCACCGAGATCAGGGCGAACACCAGCAGGAACGTGCGGATGCCGGTGAAGGTCGAGCGGGCCGCAGCCTGGGTCTCGTGCACCAGCGTCTCGCCGGTGACGACCTCCACGTCGGTCCCCTCCAGGGCACCGGCCACCACGTCCCGCAGCGCGGGATGGCTGACGCCGTCCTCGGCGTCGATGGCCACCAGGTCGACCTGGCCCGGCACCGCCAGCAGGCTCTGGGCCGTGGCCGCGTCGAACAGGGTCACGGACGTGCCGGCGGGGCTGTCGGCCGTGCCGAAGCGCACGATGCCGACCAGCGTGGCCTCCTGCACGCCGGCTTGGGTCTGGAACATCACCGTGTCGCCCAGCGAGTAGCCGGTCCGGTCGGCCGTGCGCTTGTCGAAGGCGACCTCGCCGTTCCGCCGCGGCTCCTGCCCCTCGACCAGCCGGAACGGGTTGAGCGAGGCGACTTCGCCCCAGTTGGTCCCGATGGTCGGCGCGCCGAACGTGGGGTTGCCGTAGGGCTCGCCGTTGGCGGATATGGGTCGGGTGTAGCCCTGCACGTAGCCCTCGGCCGCCGCCACCCCGTCCAGCCCGGCCACGTCGTCCACGAGCCCGGCGTCGATGCGGGGCCGGGCCACGCCACCGCCGAACTCCGGCCCCAGCTCGAACTGCCCCTCGCCTCGCACCGCCACGTCGGTCCCGGCGTTGTAGCCCCGGAACATGTCGTCGAACGTGCGGCTGATGGTGTCGGTGAGCGTCACCACCCCGGCCACGAAGCCGACGCCGATGGCCACGGCCAGGAACGTGAGCACGTAGCGGCCGGCGTGCGAGCGCAGGTCCCGCCGCGACAGCTTCGCGACGATGCCCACTAGCGGCAGTCCAGGCGCTTGATGCGGTCGAGCACCGCATCCGGGCTGGGCTGTCCCATCTCGCCGACGATGCGCCCGTCCGCCAGGAACAGCACGTGGTGGGCGTGGGCCGCGGCCGTCGGGTCGTGGGTGACCATCACGATGGTCTGCGACAGCTCCTCGACCGCGTCGCGCATGAAGGCGAGGATCTCGGCGCTGGCGCGGCTGTCCAGGTTGCCGGTGGGCTCGTCGGCGAAGATGATCGCCGGCCGGGTGGCGATGGCCCGGGCCACGGCCACCCGTTGCTGCTGCCCGCCCGACAACTCCGCCGGCCGGTGGTGCATCCGGGACCGCAGGCCCACCGTGTCGAGCACGTAGTCGAGCCAGCGCCGGTCGATGCGCCGGCCCGCCAACGCCTGGGGCAGCGTGATGTTCTCCAGGGCCGTGAGCGTCGGCACCAGGTTGAAGGCCTGGAACACGAAGCCGACGCGGTCACGTCGCAGCTTGGTGAGGGCGCGCTCGGACAGCGTGGCGAGATCGACGTCGCCGATGAACGCCTGCCCCGACGTGAGCGCGTCGAGCCCGGCCGTGCAGTGCATGAGCGTCGACTTGCCCGAGCCCGACGGCCCCATGATGGCGGTGAAGCGCGCCGCGGGGAAACCGACGGTGACGCCGTGGAGCGCGGTCACGGCCGTGTCGTCGTGGCCGTAGACCTTGGTGGCGTTGACGGTGCCGGCGGCGACGACGTCGCGGCGCGCTATTGACCGCGACGTCGGTATCCCCCTCACACCTCCGCAACATATAACGGAACGGGCGCCGGCGCGCCCGTTCCGTG
This sequence comes from Actinomycetota bacterium, assembly GCA_046734715.1. GTDB lineage: Bacteria > Actinomycetota > Acidimicrobiia > Acidimicrobiales > VFJN01 > ZC4RG19. The sequence goes on from JBKPRV010000535.1 coordinate 4,625, forward strand.
ATGGCTCAGGTGGGCTGCTTCACCACCCGCAGGTAGGGCTTCTTCGTCTCCCAGCCCTCGGGGAAGCGCTCCTTGGCTTCCTCGTCGGACACGGCCGGCACGATGATCACGTCCTCGCCCTGCTTCCAATCCGCCGGCGTGGACACCTTGTGCTTGGCCGTGAGCTGCAGGGAGTCGATGACCCGCAGCAGCTCGTCGAAGTTGCGGCCCGTGGACTGCGGGTAGGTGAGGGTGAGCTTCACCTTGTTGTCGGGCCCGATCACGAACACCGAGCGCACGGTCACCGTGTCGCTGGCGTTGGGGTGGATCATGTCGTAGAGGTCCGACACCTGCTTGTCGGGGTCCGCGATCAGCGGGTAGTTGAGGGCCGATCCCGTGACGTCCAGGATGTCCTGGCTCCAGCCCTCGTGGTCGGTGAGACCGTTGACCGACAGCCCGATGACCTTGACGTTGCGCTTGTCGAACTCGGGCTTGAGCGCCGCCACCCGACCGAGCTCGGTGGTGCACACAGGGGTGAAGTCCTTCGGGTGGGAGAACAGGACCGCCCAGCTGTCGCCCTTCCAGTCGTAGAAGTCGATCTTGCCCTCGGTCGTCTCGGCGGTGAAGTTCGGTGCGTCGTCGCCAAGTCGAATCGCCATGTGAATCCTCCAGAATCGCTACGCGGCGCAGCCTAGCCAGGGCAATCGCTAAAGGCGACCCGGCCGGTCGGGTATCTCTCCACCCGAGTGGCGAATGTCACGTACTATCTCAAGCGAATGCTTGATATAGTTAGCGCATGACAATCCTCACCACCGTCACCGACGCCGAGGCGAAGGTCGTGGACGCCGTCCGCGAGCTGCAGGGGCCCGTCGTCGAGTATGTGCGCAAGGGTGTGGACCTGGCCGGCGAGCGCCTGCCCCAGGTCAGCTACCCCGCCACCCTCCCCAAGCCCATCGAGGTGATCGACTCGCAGTACGAGTTCGTCACCGCCCTGCTCGCCGCGCAGCACGAGCTGGTCAAGGCCGTCGCCGAGACCGTCGCTCCGCTCGTGGGCGCGCAGGCCACCCCGGCGAAGCCCAAGGCGACCAAGGCCACCAAGTCCGCCGCCTGAGCCTCCGCTACTCCCGCTCTTGCTGAGCGTCCGAGCCGCCCGGTCCCCCCTCTGCCGGGCGGCTCGTCGCGTCCCGTGACGGCTCGTTGGACTCGACGTAGCTGCGGTACACCGCCAGCAGCGCCTGCTTCTGGTCGTCGGTGAGCCCCGCGTCGGCCCGCACCGCGTCGACCACGGTCCGGGCCTCCTGCCCCTCGTCGTGCCCGTCGAGCAGGCCGGCCTGGACCATGAGCGCCTCGGCCGACATGTTCAGCGCAGTGGCGAGGGCCTTGAGCACCCGGACCGACGGCTCGTGCAGGCCGCGCTCCAGCTGGGACAGGTAAGGGTTGGAGACATTGGTGCGGCGCGCCAGGTCTCGCAGCGACATCTCGGCGTGCGTGCGCTGCTCCCGGATGACCCGCCCGAGCCGTTCGAGCTGGGCCTTGCCCAGCTCCCGCGCGCTCGGTCCCGGCGGGTCGGCCACGTCAGTGCCGCCGGGGTGCGGTGGGCTGCCCTGCGTTCTCGCCGGCCCGGGCCTCCGGCTCGGACGACAGCTCCAGGTGCGCAGGCTCGCGATCGTCGGAGGGCACCTGGGTGCGGAAGATGTCCGGCTCGAGGTACATCACGCGGGCGGTCGGCACGTTGCGCCTGACGTTGGCCTCGATCCGGTTGACGGCTTCGGCCACTTCCGGCACCGACAGCCCGTCGACCAGCTCGATCTTGGCCCCGACCAGCAGCTCGTCGGGCCCGATGTGCTCGGTGCGCATGTGGATGAGCCGCTGCACGCTGGGCTCGACCTCGATGGCGGCCGCGATCTGTTCCTGGTCCTTCTGGGATGCGGCCTCGCCGATGAGCAGGCCCTTCATCTCGATGGCCAGCACGAACGCGATCACGATGAGCAGCAGGCCGATGAGCAACGTGCCGATGCCGTCCCACACCGCATCGCCGGTGACGTGGGCCAGGGTGATGGCGGTCAGGGCGGTCACCAGGCCGATGAGGGCGCCCAGGTCCTCCAGCAGCACCACCGGCAGCTCGGGCTGCTTGGTGCGGCGGATGAACGCCCACCACCCGAGCTGGCGATCCTTCACCCGCCTCGACTCCATCACCGCGGTGCGGAAGGACAGACCCTCCATGACGATGGCTGCCAGCAGGATGGTCACGGCCACCCCGAGCGACTCGAGCTCGTGGGGGTCGCGGATCTTGAGGATGCCTTCGTAGGTGGCGAACATGCCGCCCAGGCTGAACAGGATCATGGCGACCACGAACGACCAGAAGTAGCGCTCGCGGCCGTAGCCGAACGGGTGGTCCGGGGTCGGCTTCCGCTGGGCTTTCTTGCCGCCGACCAGCAGCAGCACCTGGTTGCCCGAGTCGGCCACGGAGTGGACGGCCTCGGCCAGCATCGAGCCCGCGCCGGTGAGCAAGAAGCCGACGAACTTGGCGATGGCGATGCCGACGTTGGCCAGCAGCGCGGCGATGACCGCTCTGGTCCCGTGTCCACCTCCTGCCATGACCTGCAACCTACTGGACACGCGGGTCACCGCTACGTTGCCGCCCATGGACTATGCGCAGCGGATCGACGCGGTCGCCGGTGAGCTCTCGACCATCGTCTCGGCGGTGGCGGCGGGGGACCCGAGCGCTCGCGTGCCGACGTGCCCCGACTTCTCCCTGGACGACCTGGCGGCCCATGTGGGCGAGTTCTGCGGGTTCTGGTCGCACGTGCTGTGCGAGGGGAGCGGCCGACCCAAGACGCCGTACTCGACCGAGGTCGGTCCCGAGGGCAGGGCCGCGTGGCTGGGCGACCTGGCCGGCCACCTGGTGGCGGAGCTGCGGGCCGCCGGTCCCGACCGGGAGGTGTGGACCTGGCACCCGACGGATCACACTGCGGCCTTCGTGGCCCGGCGCGCCAACCACGAGACCGCGGTGCACCGGGTCGATGCCCAACTGGCTGCCACAGGCTCGGCCGACGAGGTCGCCCCGGCCGCCTTGGCCGCGGACGGCATCGACGAGGTGTTCATGCTGGCGGCCACGGGGGCGGCCGACCCCCGCACCGCCAGCCGGCGGGAGCCCGATGCCCGCCTCGGCCAGACCCTGGGCCTGGAGGCCACCGACCACGAGGCTGGTACCTGGCTGATCCGCCTCGACCCTGGGGGGATGCGGGCCGCCCGCGGCACCGGCGCCGCCGACCTGACGTTGCGCGGCACGGTCAGCGACCTGGAGATGACCCTCTACCAGCGCCCGGCCCGGGGCCCGATCGAGCGGATCGGCGATGCCGCGGTCCTCGATTTGTTCCACCGCGAATTCACCTTCGCTTGAGCGCACACTGTGGGTTCCCTGTGAGGTCACTTGTGGGGAACCGCGGCCGTCCTGGGGATGAACCGGAAATGTCTGGGGACGACCCTGGGGATTGCGGAATAGCCCTTGACGTGGGCTTTCGCGGCCTACAAGATGCCGCTATCCACCACGGCAGCACGAGCCGACGACAGGAACTGAGGGGTTTCACCCCGAAGTTTCAGTCAGAGGAGCGGGCAGTCTGGGGGATCGACAGGTAGCCGATGGAGAGTCTGATGTGGGGTCAAAGCCACTGACAGCCCTCCGGGCCACCTCGGGGGCTCGCCCTCGGGTGGTGGGTGTCGGAGCCGGCGGGCGCCGCCGGTGAAGGGCCAGAGCCGCCAGTCGAAAGGATGGCCCCGAGCAGCGGACCGGCTAGCTCCGGTCTGAAGCTCGGGGCCTTCCGTATCTACGCCCCCGAGCGTAGCGGTCGCCCCTGTCAACGTGGTGGACACCGACCGCCCAGAGCCCCGGCGTTGCACGGAAGCCCGCGGCGCCGGGTGCTCTGGATGTGCCCGCACGCCTTGGCCGTCCGGAGCAAGGCGGCGGAGCCCCCAAAGCCCGGCGCCGCGCGGCACCACCCTCTCGCCCCTACCGCGGGCGAAGCGCCCGGAGCCCCGGCGCCACGCGGGGAGAATCCGTGGCGCCGGGTGCTCGCGCCCGCCCGTCAGGGTCGCTCGAAGGTCAGCAGCTGCCGCTCCGGCCGCCTTGCCGCGCATCGCCGTTCACGAAGGCGGTGATGCGCTCGGTCGACTGGCCGACCAGCTCGTCGATCACCACCTCCGGATCGACGCCGTTGGCGGTCGCTACGTCCGCGATCGACTGGCCCTGCTCCATGGCCGCCCGCAGCTCGGTGGTGGGCACGCCGATGGTGCGGGCCGCCCGGGCCATCACGATCCGCCGGTTGAACCGGGCCCTGTCCTGGTCGGGATCGACCGGGTTGTTGACGTAGTCGGCGGCCCGCTGAGGCAGCCGGTACTTCCGGAGCGCCGCCTGGCCCTCGTTGATCTCGCCCCGGGCCAGCTGCAGGTCGATCTGGGCCGTGCCCGCCTCGACGATGGCGTCGATGACCGCCTGGGGGTCCACCCCGTTGGCCCGGGCCAGCTCGGCGGGCGTCTGGCCACCGGCCAGGGCCGCCCGCAGGTCCTCCGCCGGGATCCCGATGGCGTCGACCACCGCGGCGAGCACCGGGCCGCAGCGCCCAGGGTTCGCCGTCGGTGGTGAGGACACCACGACCGGCGCGCCGGGGTCGGCCCCCGCCGAGCCGAGCAGCAACGCGCCGGCCGTGGCGCCTCCGAGGGTGGCCACCAGAAGTGCGGTGCCCGCCACAGGCCTGCCGTACTTCATGTGGTCCTCCCCCGGCGACGTTGGGTAACTGTCACAACTCTCGCTGCATGATCTCCGTGCGGCATCACGGTTAGCTGGGAGAAACCTGGGAATCCTGGCGCGGTCGCTCGCGCGGCAGGCAGACGGTCACGGCGGTACCCAGGCCGAGCGCGGTCCCGAGCTCGATGGTGCCGCCGTGGGCGTGGACCAGGTCGGCCACGATGGCCAGGCCCAGGCCGGTCCCTTGGCGCGGGTGGGCGTCGGTGGCCGGTGCCTGCCAGAAACGGTCGAAGGCCCGGGCCGCGTCCTGCTCCAGCATGCCGGGACCGTCGTCCCGCACGACCAGCACCACGCTCTCGTTGCGCCCCACCACGGTGACGGAGACCTTGGTCTGGGACGGCGTGTGCTCGCGCACGTTCGCCAGCAGGTTGTCCACCACCTGGCGGAGGCGGGCCCGGTCCCCGAACACCGTGGTGCCCACCACCGGGGCGACGACCTCGAACTGTCGCTGCGGCTCCAGCGCCCGGGCGTCGGCGACCGCGTCCAGAACCACCTGCGACAGCTCCAGCGGGTCGGCAGCGAGCGGCCGGCCCTGGTCCAGGCGGGCCAGCAGCACCAGGTCGTCGACCAGCGCGGCCATGCGCACCGCCGCCTGCTCGACTCGGGCCATCGCTGCCGTGCGCTCGTCGGGATCGGCCGAGTGGCTCGACAGCTCCGCGTAGCCCCGGATGGCGGTCAGCGGCGTGCGCAGCTCGTGCGAGGCGTCGGCCACGAACTGGCGCATGCGCTGCTCGGACGCGGTGCGGGCGTCGAAGGCGTCACTGACGCGGTCGAGCATGCGATTGAGCGCGGTACCGAGCTGGCCCACCTCGCTGTCCGGCGAGGGCACTGGGACGCGTTCGGTGATGTGGCCGTCGGCGATGCGGCGGGCCGTGATCACCATGCGGTCCACGGGTCGCAGCCCGAGGCGGATCAGCACCCAGCTGCCGAGGGCCACCGCGGCCATGGCCAACAGGCCCGCGCCCAGCATGACCTGCCGGGCGTCGGCCACGGCCCCGTCGACATCCTCCAACGAGATGGCGGTGACGACCATGCCCCCGTTGGGCGTGGTCGACGCCTTGGCCCGGTAGCGCAGGCTCGAGCCTTCGACCGAGCTCACGGTCATCGGTCCGCTGGGCGCAGTCATGCCTCGGATCTCGGGGAGGGGGTCGGGTGCCTCGGCCGGGCCCGACGGCAGGCTCAGGACCACCGAGCCCTGCGGGCCGGTCCGGATCACGGCCACCCGGCGCGCGTCGGCGACGGCCGGCCCCAGCTGGCGCCGCACGTTGTCCGCCGACTCGGCCACGATGCTGTCGGGCACAACATCCAGCTCCTCGTCGATGTCGGCCAGCAGCCGGGCCTCCAGCGTGCGCACGATCGCCAGAGCGGCGACGAGGCCCACCACCGCCACCAGCAGCACGATCATGGCCGTCAGCCGGCGGCGGATCACCGGGGGCTCATGGGTCCCGCCGGAGCACGTAGCCGAAGCCACGCACCGTGTGGATCAGGGCGGGGTCGTCGCCGTCGACCTTCTTCCGCAGGTAGGAGATGTAGTTCTCGACCACGCCCGACTTGCCGGCGAAGTCGTAGTCCCACACGTGGTCGAGGATCTGCCCCTTGGACACCACCCGCTCGCGGTTGAGCATGAGGTAGCGGAGCACCTTGAACTCGGTGGGGGAGAGCTGCACCGGCCGGCCGGCCCGCGACACCCGCATGGTGTCCTCGTCGAGCTCGAGGTCGGCATAGCGGTACCGCCCGGCGCTGGGCGCGACGCCGTCCCCGGTCACGCCGCCCTGGGTGCGGCGCAGCACGGCCCTCACCCGGGCCACCAGCTCCTCCAGGCTGAACGGCTTGGTGACGTAGTCGTCACCGCCCCGGGTGAAGCCGCTGACCCGGTCCTCGGCCGCGTCGCGGGCGGTGAGGAAGATGACGGGGGTCTGGTCGCCCACGTGGCGCAGGCGGCGGCACACCTCGAAACCGTCGATCCCCGGCAGGCCCACGTCCAGCACGATGAGGTCGGGCCGGTCGCGCTCCACCAGCCCGAGCGCCTCCATGCCCCCCGACGCGGTCGCGGTGGCGAACCCTGCGATGCGCAGGGCGCTGGAAACCAGGTCGCGTATGAACTGGTCGTCGTCGACGACGAGGACCGAGCTACCTCCCATGCATTGAGTAGAGTCGCTCAACCTGGGAGGATGCTCACAATTGCGTGTGAGCGTCGAGCACGTGGGCGACCGCGGCGGTCACCTTCCGCGCCGTCGGCAGGTGGAGGAACTCGTTGGGGCCGTGGGCGTTGGAGCCCGGGCCCAGCAGCCCGGTCACCAGGAATTGGGCCGCCGGGAAGCGGGCGCCCAGCATGCCCATGAACGGGATGGTGCCGCCCTCGCCCAGGGCGCGGGCCGGCTGGCCGAAGGTCGCGACCGACGCCTTGTCGATGGCCCGGGCCAACCAGGGGGCGTCGCGGGGCGCGTGCCACCCGGCTTCGGCCGAGCCCCGGCGCACCGTCACCTTGGCGCCATAGGGCGGGTCCGCGGTCAGCCGCCGCTCCACGGCGTCGGCCGCCGCCGCGGCGTCGACGGTGGGCGGCACCCGGATCGACAGCTTGACTGCGGTGCGGGGCCGCAGCACATTGCCGGCCTCCTCCGGCAGGGGCGCCCCGCTGATGCCCACCACCTCGAGCGACGGCTCCCAGGTGCGGGCGATGAGCTGCTGCTCGGTGGTGGGCCGGACCGGTTGGGTCTCGCCCGCGAACGGGAACCGGTCGGCGAAGTCGCCCAGCTCGTGGGCGGTGGCGGCGATCTGGCGCAACCGGTCCTCGGGGATGTCGGCGTGCAGCTCGCGGGGGATGAGGTGGCCGGTGTGCTCGTCCTCGATCCGGCCGATCAGCTGGCGCAGGACGCGGAAGCTGGACGGCACGATCCCGCCCGCGGAGCCCGAGTGCACCCCTTCGGTCAGGACCTCCACCTCCAGCACCATGTCGAGCAGGCCCCGCAGCGACGTCGTGGTCCACAGCCGGTCCCAGTCGCCGCACCACGAGTCCAGGGCGATGACCAGCGACGGCGAGCCGAGCCGGTCGCCGAGGGCTTCGAGGTGGGCGGGCAGGTCGGGGCTGCCGGACTCCTCGCTGGCCTCGATGAGCACGATGGCGCGGCTGTGGGATCCGCCCGCCGCCCGCGCCGCCTCCAGCGCGGTCAGGGCCGAGAAGGTCGAGTAGCCGTCGTCGGCCCCGCCCCGGCCGTACAGCAGGTCACCCTCGATGACGGGCTCCCAGGGGCCGAGGCCCTCGCGCCAGCCGGTGAAGGGCGGCTGCTTGTCGAGGTGCCCGTAGAGCAGCACGGTGTCGCCGGGCCGGCCGTTCCCCGCCGGCGGGACGTCGATGAGCAACAGCGGGGTGCGGCCGGGCAGCTCCTGCACCTCGACCTTGGCCCCGGCCAGCCCCGCGCTGGTCCGGGCCTCGCACCAGTCGCGCAGCAGCTCGGTGGCGCGGGCCATGTGGCCCTCCTCGGCCCAGGCGGCGTCGTACGCCACGGACACGTTGGGGATGCGGATGTAATCGTGGAGGGCCGGGACGATGTCCTCGTCCCAGGTCCGGTCGACGTGGGCGGTGGTGGCCTGCGGATCTAGCGTCACGTGGACGATTCAAGCACTCCGCTGCGTGGTCGCTCGGCGAAGGCCACCGCGAGCACCGCCGCGGCCAGCACCGCCGCCGACACGACCGCGTCGGTCTCCTTCCCGAGCGGGATCATCACCAGGGCCACGACCAGGGCCGCGAGGCACGCTCCGCCCGGTCGCGACCCCCGCCGCATCCGGATGGCGGCCAGGGCGGCGAGGTAGAGCGCGACCCCACCGGCGAAGGCCGCGGCGAACACGGGGTCGAGCGGTTCGGCCCGGTGCAGCAGCGCCTCATGGATCCCGACGGCCGCGAACACCACCCCGAGCACGAGGGGAACGTGCAGGTAGCTGTAGACATCGCGGGCCATCCGGGCCCGGTCCACGCCTTGCGCCGCGATCAGCGCGGCTTCGTCGTCCTCGGCCTCGTGGTCGAAGTACACCCACCAGAGTCCGATGAGCAGGCCCATGATGATGAGCGCGGTGCCGGCCAGGCCCCAGTCCACCGCGATGTCGCCGGCCGAGCCGATGGCCACCACCGACTCGCCCAGAGCGATGATCACGATGAGGCCGTGGCGCTCGGCCAGGTGGCCGGGGTGAACGCCGAACCCGGCCACGCCGCTGAGGTAGGGCCCGACGTAGCTGATCGCCACCGCCGCCACCCACAGGAGCGGCCGGGCGGTCCCGTCGACCATGCCCGCTACCACCAGCAGCAGCGCGGCCCCTAGGTTGGTGGGGACCAGGCGCAGGATGGCGGCCCGCGTGGTCTCGGGGTTCTCGCCCGCCACCGCGAACAGCACCGTGTGCAGCACCATGACCACGAGGAAGCCGAGGGCGAAGGCGACGCCGCCATCCTCCCAGGCGGTGGGCACGGCCAGCGCGGTGACGAGCATGGCGGCGCTGGCGCACAGCACGACCCGGGCCAGCTTCACGCTCATGGGCACCGCGTTGGTCAGCCAGGCGTAGGAGCCCCACGCCCACCACAGCACGAGGAAGATCAGCACACCCCGCCCGAGGTTGGCGGCCGTGGGCCCTTCGGTGATGGTGCCGGTGATCTGGGTGAAGCCGAACACGAAGACCAGGTCGAAGAACAGCTCCAGCGGCGAGACCCGGGCCTCGGGGGGTGCGTCGGTCGCCTCCATGGCGGCACAGTGTGCCGCGCGGTGAGCTAATCCCGGAGCGGGTTGCCCGGGGTGAAGACGACCGGCATGCGCTCGTAGCCCGAGACGAAGTTGGCCGGCCGCGGCTCGAGGTCGGCCTCGGCGGCGACGCTGTCGGCCAGCCGCAGGTCCGGGAGCCGCTCGGCCAGCCGGTCGACGATGGTGGTCAGCTCCAGCCGGGCCAGGCTGTTGCCCAGGCAGAAGTGGGGGCCGAACCCGAAGGCGACGTGCTCGTTGGGCCGGCGGCGCATGTCGAAGCGGAACGGCTCGGGGAACACGGCCTCGTCCCGGTTGGCCGACGGGTACAGGAGCAGGAGCTTGTCGCCCTCGGCGAGCTGCTGGCCGCCCAGCTCGACGTCCCGGGTCACGGTGCGGGCCATGTTCTTGATGGGGCTGACCCAGCGCAGCATCTCCTCGACCGCGCCGGGGATCAGGGCCCGGTCGGCCACGAGGTCGGTCCACTGGTCGGGGTTGACGATCATCTGGTACATCCCGCCCGAGATGACGTGGCGCGTGGTCTCATCGCCTCCGATCAGGATGAGCAGCGACTCGTGCACGAGGCTGTCCTCGTCGAGCCGATCGCCGTCGACCTCGGCGTGGACCAGCACGCTCATGAGGTCATCGCGCGCTTCGGCCCGCCGCTCGGCGATCACCCGCAGCGCGTACTCGCGGTAGCCGTCGAACGCGCTGGCGGCGGCCAGCATGGCCTCCGTGTCCTCGACGCCCACCAGCGCCCGCATCATGTCGTCCGACCAGCGCATGAGGTCGGCCCGGTCCTGGGGCGCGACGCCCAGGGCGTCGCCGATCATGATGAGGGGGAGCGGCGCGGCGATGTCCCACACCAGGTCGCAGCTGCCCTGCTCGCACACCGCGTCGATGATCGTGTCGCACACCTCGCGGACCTTGGTGGCCTGGTCGCGCACCTGGCGGGGGGTGAAGCCCCGGTTCACCAGCTTGCGCCGGCGCCAGTGGTCGGGGTCGTCCATGTCGATCATCATCGGCAGCCCGGGCACCGCGGGCCGGATGCCGCCCGCGCTCGAGAACACCTCGGGCGTGCGGGACACGTGGCGCAGGTCGTCATAGCGGGCGATGCCCCACACCCCGCCCCGCTCGTCCCAGTACACCGGCGCGTTGTCGCGCATCCAGGTGAGGGCGGGATGGGGGTCGGCCCAGAACGCGCCCGCGACCAGGTCGACGGCCTCGCTCGTCGGATGGTCGGCGATCCTTCCCATGCCGCCGGAGTCTGACACAGCCGTCAGCGGAACGGCCGTTCTGGAAGTTGCGCGCGGCCAGGCACGTCGTTGTGGCGAACCTTCGCCGTGCTGCCGGGAGTCCTCGCTGGTGAGCTGGTGGTCAGTTGCCAAATCGCGGACTCTTGGGCTGTGGCGAGCGCCGGATCCGCTCGGCCTCTTAGGGTCGCGGGGTGACCGATCCCGCCTGGGCTGCGCATCTTCCGCCGGGAACCGCGCCCGCGGCCGTCGATCTGCTGGCCGCCGTCACCCTGCCCGCGGCCTGGTCCGCCCACTGGCGCGCCCACCCCGAGCGGCCCGTCGTCCGGGATCCCGCGGGGGAGTGGGCCACCGGGGCCGACCTGCTCGCCCGCACCGAGCGCGTGGCGGGCCGGCTGGCCGCCGCCGGGGTCCGGCCCGGTGACCGGGTGCTGCTGTCGGGACCGGCCTCGGTCGACCTGGTGGTGGCCCACTGCGCCGCCCTGCGGGCCGGGTACGTGGTCGTGCCCGTTAACGCGGCCTACACGCCGCGCGAGCTGGGCGTCATCGCGGGCGACGCCGAGCCGCGGGCGGCCTTGCTGGACGACGAGATGCTGCGGGCCGCAGCCCTGGCCGTCGATCCGACCATGGTGGTCACCGGCACTGCGGTGGACCTGCCGGACGGCGCCGCGCCGCCGCTGGATGCACTCGGACCCGGCGACCCGGCGCTGTTGCCCTACACCTCGGGGACCACGGGGTCGCCCAAAGGCGCGCTGCTGTCGCACGGCAACCTGCTGGCCAGCGCCGAGGGCTTGCGGCTGGCGTGGCGCTGGAGCGAGCGGGACTGCCTGATCCTGTGCCTGCCGCTGTTCCACATGCACGGGCTCGGCGTGGGCGTGCACGGCACGCTGCTGGCCGGCGCCCGGATGGTCCTCCAGGCCCGCTTCGACGTCGACGGCGTGCTGGCTGCGGCGGGCGATCCCGACATCGGGGCGACGCTGTTCTTCGGCGTGCCCACCATGTATGCCCGGCTCGCCGAGGCACCCGACCCGGGCCCGCTGCGGGGGCTGCGGCTGTGCGTGTCGGGGTCGGCCGCGCTGGCCGCCGACCTGCACGCCCGCCTCGTGGCCCGCAGCGGCCAGGCGGTGCTCGAGCGCTACGGCATGACCGAGACGGTCATGCTGGTGTCCAACCCGGCGGACGGCGAGCGGCGCCCGGGCACGGTCGGGCTGCCGCTGCCCGGCGTCGAGGTTCGGCTCGATGCCGCGACCGACGAGATCCTGGTTCGGGGGCCCAACGTGTTCGCCGGCTACTGGCGGCGACCCGAGGCCAGCGCGGAGGCCTTCACCTCGGACGGCTGGTTCCGCACCGGCGACATCGGCGCCTGGGACGAGGCCGGCTACCTGGCCATCGTGGGGCGGGCCAAGGAGCTGATCATCACCGGGGGCTACAACGTGTACCCCCGGGAGATCGAGGACGTCCTGCGGGCGCATCCGGGCGTCGTGGACGTGGCGGTGGTGGGGACGCCGTCGGCCGAGTGGGGCGAGGTGGTGACCGCTTACGTCGAGTCCGGGCCGGGGTTCGATGCCGCCGCCCTGGCCGCGTGGGCCGCCGAGCGCCTGGCGCCTTACAAGCGGCCCCGCCTGGTGCACGAGGTGGCCGCCTTGCCACGCAACGCGATGGGCAAGGTGGTGCGCGACCGTCTGATCTCGCCGGATATCGGTCACACTCGGCCACACCGGGTTGATACTTCCGGTTAACACGGCATGATGCCTGGATGACGCGCGGTGACGCGGCCACGGGCAGCCAACTGGCCGGTGGGCCGAAGGTTGGGCCGCGCTCGCGGGTGGTCGATCTGTCGGACGTGGTGGCGACCGATCCGTCGCTGACCGGCGGCAAGGCCGCGGCCCTGGCCCGAGCCCAGGTGGCCGGGTTGCGGACGCTCGGCGGCGTCGTCCTCACCACCGTGTTCTGCCACGAGATCGACGACGGCACCCCGCTGGTCGGTCACCCATCGGTGCGCGAGGCGTTCGTGCGGGCGGGAGGCGAGGATCGAGACCTGGTGGTCCGCAGCTCGTCCGTGGTCGAGGACACGGCGGAATCGTCGATGGCGGGCCAGTTCACCTCCGTGATCGGTGTGCACGGCTTCGACAACTTCACCACCGCGGTCGACGTGGTGCTGGCGTCGCGGCAGCAGGCGCGGGCCGCGGATCAACCCATCGCCGTGCTGATCCAGCCGCTGCTCGACCCGGACGTCGGGGGCGTCATGTTCGGGGTGGACCCGGTGTCGGGCCGCTCGGACCGCCGCGTCGTCACCGCGGTGCGGGGCGGGCCCGAGCCGCTGGTGTCGGGCGAGGTCGAGGGGTCGCGCTACCTGCTCGACCCCGAGGGCTCGGTCCTGTCCTTCACCGCCAACGACGGGCCGCGCCTGTCGCGCTCGCGGCTGCGGACCCTGGTGGGGCTGGCCACCGACGTGGCCGCGACGTTCGGCGGCCCGCAGGACGTCGAGTGGGCCATCGGGCGGGACGAGACGCTGTGGCTGTTCCAGTCGCGGCCGGTGACGACCGAGGTGCGGGGCGTCCCCCGGGGCCCGGTGTACGGGCCGGGACCGGTGGCCGAGACCTTCCCCGAGCCGCTGACCGAGCTGGAGCGCGACCTCTGGGTCCCGCCGCTGCAGCAGGCGGTGCGGGAGGCGGTGCTCCTGGCGGGGGCGGCCACCCGCAAGGAGGTCCAGGCCAGCGACGTGGTGGTGTCCATCGAGGGGCACGTGGCCATCGACCTGCGGCTGGCGGGGGAGATCCCTCCGCCTCACCCGGTCCGGCAGAAGCTGAACCCCATCCCCGCGCTGGCCCGGCTGCGGGGCGCCTGGCGGGTGGGGCGGCTGCGGGCCGCGTTGCCGCGGCTGTCGGAGCACCTGCTCGACCGGGTGGACGCCGACCTGGAGGCGGTGCCGGCCCTGCCGGAGCTGACGTCCCGCCAGCTGATCGCCCTGCTGCACCGCAGCCGGACGATCCTGCGGGCGCTGCACGCCCACGAGATCCTCATGGGGATGCTGACCAACACCGGCGGCAACCGCATGACCGGGGCGTCGGTGGCGTTGCGGGTGCTGGTGGAAGCCCGGGAGGACGGGCTGTCCGACGAGGAGATCCTCAACCGCAGCCCCATCGTGCTGGCGCTGGTCGCGCCCCGGGTGGCGCCGCGGCCCGAGCTGCCGGCGGAGGCGACGGCCATCAATCTGGGGCCCGACGGCGACAGCGGCAACGACAACGGCATCCTGCGGGAGGCGCTGCGCCTGCGGGTGCGGTGGATGCACGAGCTGTCGGGGCGGGCCGCGTGGGCGCTGGGGGAGCGGATGGCGGCCAGCGGCGACCTGACCGAGCCGGGCCTGATCCGCCACATGAACCTGGAGCATGTCGAGGCGGTCGCCACCAACCGGGCCGTGGTGGTGCCGGCGCTGGTGGCGTCCCACGAGCACGACTTCGGTGCTCCACTGCCAGCGTGGTTCCAGATCTCGGACATCGGCCGTCCCATCCGGGCCCAGTGCGCCGCGGAGGTGGGCGGCGGCACCGGCGCGGGCGGCGGCGTCGGGGTGGGCCCGGTCACCTACGACATCGCGGACCCGCCCGCGGGCTCGGTCCTGGTGACCACGACGCTGACGCCGGGCCTGGGGCCGCTGCTGTCACGTCTGAACGGGATCGTGGCCGAGACCGGCTCGGTCCTGTCCCACCTGGCCATCCTGGCCCGCGAGAGCCAGGTGGCCACCGTGGTCGGCTACGCCCGCGCCACCGCAGACCTCCCCGAGGGCGCGGTCGTGGAGGTCGACGGCGACAGCGGCCGGGTCACGATCCAACCCGCGTCATCCTCGTCATCCTCGTCATCCCCGTCATCCCCGTCATCCCCGTCGGACCCGTCGGAGGCGTCCCCATGAAGACCATCGCCTGGCTGGCCGGGATCGGCACCCTGCTCGCCGCGGGCGCCTACATGCTCGTCTCGCTCAACCGCTGGGAGTGGAACCGGGCCCTGTTCTTCGGCCTGATCGTCCTGATCGCCGAGGTGGGCCTGGCGACGGGCCTGATCCTGCGCCGCCTGGCCCGCCTGGAGCACGCCCAGCACACGGTCGTCGATCCGGCGGTGACCGAGATCCTGCAGGCCACCCGCCCGGCACACCCCGACCGCTTCGCCTGGCTCAAGGAGTCGACGTCGGGCACGGGCACCAACGTGTTCATCACCTTCCTGGTGGGCGGCGGCGTGCTGCTCTCGGGCATCGCGTGGGTCGTCGACCGGGTCGCCTCGACCACGTCCACCCCCGTCGGCGAGGAGCGCCTGGCCCGCGAGCTGGGCAACATCTCGTACCCGCGCGGCGGCCTGCTGGTCGACGACGTCACGGTCCTGGCCCAGGACGTCCCCGGCGCCGACGACGCCCAGATCCGCAAGCTCCTCCGCCGCGCCGGCCACGCCTGATCCCCTTCCCCTGGTGGCCTGATGCCCTCGTCCTCCTCCTCGTCCTCGCTCTCGTCCCCGTCGTCGCCCTCGTCCCGGTCGTCACCCTCGTCCCCGTCGTCGCCCTCGCCCCGGACGCGCCGCCGCTTCCCCCGCCCCCTGGCCGTGCTGGCCGGCGGCGTCGGCCTGGCGATCGGCATGCTCGCGGTCCTGGCCCTACGCGAAGCCACGCTGTCCACCCACCAACCGGTCCCCCAGAACTCCCAGACCGAGGTGATCGTCAGGGCCCGAGCCCGCGGCGCCGAGACAACCCAGTCCCTCGCGGAGATCGTCGAAGCCCAGCTCCAGGCCTGCCGCCTGGAGGTCAACTCCGACGTCGTCGGCGAGGTCGCCGCCACCGGCGACGGCCGCTTCCGCGCCGTCCTAAGCCCCTCCATGGACGAAACCAACCGCCGCCAGTTCCGCGGCTGCCTCGAAGACTGGCTCATCGACCACGTTCGCCTGGACGTGGTCACCCTCCACGACCTCCCCTAGGGTGGTCCCCCACCACCCAGCCCACGCCCTCGTAGCTCAGGTGGACAGAGCGACCGCCTC
>JBKPRV010000536.1:0-10874 GCA_046734715.1 Actinomycetota bacterium
GGATTCGGGCGTCGGGACGCCGGACGCCACCTCGGCCGAGATCGGGGAAAGGTCGGAGCCCGCCTCACCGCGGCCGGGCACTCCGGGGGAGGCGGCCGGCTCGTCGCCGTTGCGGCGGGCGGGAAGGCCGACGACGACGCCGTCCTGGCCCGCGGGGGTGCCTAGGACGTCGTGGACCAGGCCCGCGAAGGCCGGGGCCACCGCGGCGATCTCCTCCGCGATCTGCGCCGGCGACTCCAGGCCCAGGTCGGCGCCCAGGCGGTAGGCCAGATCCGCGGCGATCACCCAGTCGGGCTGGGCGGTGCCGGGCGGGGTCACCTTGCGGGACACCGTGGTGACCCGGCTCTCCAGGTTGGTGGTGGTGCCGTCGACCTCGGCGTAGCCGGCGGCGGGCAGCACCACGTCGGCCTGCTTGACCGATTCGGTCAGGAACTGGTCGCAGGCGATGACGGTGCGGGCGCCGGCCAGGCCTCGCTCGGCCAGGTCGCGGTCGGGGAAGTCGGCCAGCGGGTCGGCGCCCAGCAGCACCAGCGTGTCGATCTTGCCGTCGGCCGCCGCCCGCAGGATGCCGGCGGCGTCCAGGCCCCGGGCAGTCGGCAACGTCGTCCAGTGGTCCCCGAACCACTCCCGCCCCGCGTCGAGGGTGACCCGGCCGGGCAGCAGGCCGGGCGACATGCCCAGCTCCAGCGCGCCGTGCACGTTGGCCCGGCGCAGGCCCGACAGGAAGCGCACGTCGGGGTGCGAGTGGTGCACCGCGGCCGCGGCGGCCGCGATCGAGCGGCCGGACTCGGCCAGGTTGGCCCGCCCGACCACCACCGTGACCGGGGTGTCCCGCAGCAGGTCGGCCGCGGCCCGGATGCGCTCGGGCGGCACACCGCCGACCTCGTCGTCCACGTCGCCGGCCATCAGCGCCCGCACCACCGGGAGGGCGTGGCCCGGCCGGTAGCGCAGCGACTCGGTGGTCAGCTCATCGGTGACGGACGTGCGGGTCGAGGCCAGCTCCACCACCTTGACCCCGTCGTTGCGGACCGCGTGGCGCAGCCGCAGGAACAGGACCGGCAGCTCCTCCTTCACGTCGGGCCCGAGCAGCAGCACGGTCCCGCCGGGGCGGCAGGCGTCGTCGATGGTGGCCCGGGGCAGGCCGAGCACCGCCTCGGCCGGCAGGCCGTCGCCGGGCTGGGCGTCGACGTGGTCCGAGCCCACCACGCCCTTGGCCAGCTTGGTCCAGGCGTACTGGGACTCGTTGGTCAGCCGGGATCCGCCGATGACCGCGAACCCGCCCGGCCCCGAGCGCTCCAGCCCGGTCTTGATGCCGGCGGCTGCCCGGCGGAGGGCGTCGTTCCAGGTGGCGGGCTTGAGCAGCAGGCCCTCGTCCCGCACCAGCGGGCTGCCCAGGCGCTCCTCGCTGTTGACCGCCTCGAAGTCGAAGCGGCCCTTGTCGCACATCCACGACCAGTTGACCGCGTCGACGTCCACGCCCAGGTACCGCAGCACCCGGTTGCGGCTCGACTGCACCACCACCCGGCACCCCACCGAGCAGGACGTGCAGGTCGACTCGACCTGCTCCAGGTCCCACGGGCGGGCCTTGAACCGGTACGCCGTGGCCGTGAGCGCCCCCACCGGGCAGATCTGCACGGTGTTGCCGCTGAAGTAGCTGGCGAAGGGGTGGTCGGGGAAGGTGTTGACCTCGGTCTGGTTGCCCCGCTCCATGAACGAGATCAGCGGGTCGCCCGCCACCTCGTCGGCGAAGCGGGTGCAGCGATCGCACAGGATGCAGCGCTCGCGGTCGAGCAGCACCAGCTCGCTGACCGGGATCGGCTTCTCGAAGTGGCGCTTCTCCTCGACGAAACGCGATTCGCCCGGGCCGTACGACATGGTCTGGTCCTGCAGCGGGCACTCGCCGCCCTTGTCGCACACCGGGCAGTCGAGCGGGTGGTTCACGAGCAGGAACTCGAGCACCCCCTCCTGGGCCTTGGCGGTCACCGGCGAGTCGGTGCTGACCACCATGCCGTCGCTGCACTCGATCATGCAGGAGGGCTGGAGCGCCGGGCCGCGGCCGGTGTCGATCTCGACGATGCACATGCGGCACATCCCCACCGACCGCATGCGCGGGTGGTAGCAGAAGCGGGGGATGTAGACGCCGTTGCGCTCGGCCGCGTCGATGACCAGCTCGCCCTTGGCGGCCTGGATGGTCTGGCCGTCGACCGTGATGCTCACGGTGGCGGGCGCGGCGGTATCGGTCACGACGGGGCTCCGACGGTCGGCGGTGCAGCAATGTACGCCTTGCCGCCGACCGGCACGGTGATCTCGACGGGCTCGCCGCCGCAGTAGGCGAAGAACTCGTCCCGGAAGCGGATCAGCGCCGAGGCGATGGGCGACACTGCCGACGGGCCCAGCGGGCAGATGGTCGTCTGCTTCGGCGGCCAGGTGATGGCCGGGCTGATGTTGTCGCAGATGTCGAGCAGCTTGTTCACGTCCTGCGGGCGCCCCTGGCCGTCGAGCATGCGGCGCAGGATCTTCTCCAGCCAGGTGATGCCCTCGCGGCACGGCGTGCACTTGCCGCACGACTCGCGGGCGAAGAAGCGCACCACCCGCCACGCGGCCTTCACCGCGTCGGTGGTCTCGTCCATCACGACGATGGCGCCCGAGCCGAGCATGGACCCGGCCGCACCCACCGCCCCCGCCTCCAGGGGCAGGTCGAGGTGCTCTTCGAAGAACCACGGCGCCGACGCGCCGCCGGGGATGAAGGCCTTGAGCCGGTTGCCGTCCACGATGCCGTCGCCGTACTCCGCCCCGTAGAGCAGGTCCCGGAACGTGGTGGTGCCGAACTCGACCTCGTAGACGCCGGGCCGGCGGACGTGGCCCGACACCGCGAACAGCCGGGTGCCCCGCGAGCTCTCGGCCCCCAGGTCGGTGAACCCGGCGCCACCATGCTCGATGATCCAGGGCAGGTTGGCCAGCGTCTCGACGTTGTTGACCACCGTGGGCTGCATGTACAGGCCCTTGGCCGCCGGGAAGAAGGGCGGCTTGAGCCGGGGCATGCCCCGCTCGCCCTCCAGCGACTCGATCAGCGCCGTCTCCTCGCCGACGATGTAGGCGCCCGCTCCCCAGTGCAGGACGATGTCGACCGAGAAGTCGCTGTCGAGGATGCTCTTGCCGATGTAGCCGGCGGCGTAGGCGTCGTTGAGGGCCTGGGCGAGCCGCTCCTGGGCCAGCGCCATCTCGCCCCGGACATACAGGAAGGCCTGGCTCACGCCGATGGCGTAGCAGGCGATGAGCACGCCCTCGATGAGCTGGTGGGGATCGCGCTCCATGAGGATGCGGTCCTTGTAGGTGCCCGGCTCGGACTCGTCGCCGTTGACCACCAGGTAGCGCGGGAACACGCCCGGCGGGCAGAAGCCCCACTTGACCCCGGCAGGAAAGCCGGCGCCGCCCCGGCCCAGCAGGCTGGCCGCCTTGACGTCCTCGTGCACCTGCGCGGGCGTCATGGACTCGAGCGCCTTGCGCAGCGAGCCGTAGCCCCCCGTGTCGAGATAGCGCTCCAGGGTGTGGCCGTCGGCCAGGTCCCAGCGCGAGGTGACGATGCGCGGGATCTCCTTGCGGTTGCCTCCAGCGGCGTCGGTCACGAGCGGGCCTCCGATGTGGAGTTGCGGGCCAGCCACGGCGGCTCGACGTTGCGGTCGGGCGGGGCCACCCCGGCGCGGCGGTCCTCGGGGATCCGCTGGCGGACCCGGCTGAGCGTGCCGTGCCGGGGCACGTCGTGCGCCCGCTTGCCGGCCCGCAGGTCCTCGAGCAGCACGTCCACCTGGTCGTGGGTGACGTTGTGGAAGTAGCGGTAGTTGACCTGCAGGCACGGCGCCTCGGTGCAGGCCGCGATGCACTCGACGTCCTCGAGCGTGAACTTGCCGTCGGCGGTCGTGCTGCCGGCATGGATGCCCAGGCGGCCTTCCAGGTGCTCGAGCAGCTCCTCACCACCCCGCAGCATGCAGGAGATGTTGGTGCACACGTTGACGACGTAATCGCCGACCGGCTCACGCTTGAACATCTCGTAGAACGAGGCGGTGCCCAGCACCTGGGCCGTGGTCACCCCGACCAGCTCGGCCACGTGCTCCATGGCGTCCTCGGTGAGGTAGCCGTCCTGCTCCTGGGCCAGGTGCAGCAGTGGGATCAGCGCCGAGCGCTTCACCGGGTAGCGGCCGATGATGTCCTCGGCCACCGCCGTGTTCTCGGCCGTGAAGCGCGCCATCAGCGATCGACCTCCCCCATGATCGGGTCGACCGAGGAGATGACGGCCACCGCGTCGGCGATGAAGCCGCCGCGCAGCATGTGCGGCATCGACTGGAGGTTTACGAAGGACGGCCCCCGGATGTGCATGCGGTAGGGCCGGGCCGAACCGTCGGACACGATGTAGCAGCCCAGCTCGCCCCGCGGGCTCTCGATGGCGCAGTACACCTCGCCCTCGGGGACCTTGAACCCTTCGGTGAAGATCTTGAAGTGGTGGATCAGGGCCTCCATCGACTCGTCGATGCGGGCCCGGGGCGGCGGGGTCACCTTGCGGTCCTGGATCCGGTAGTCGCCCGCCGGCAGCTGCTCGAGGATCTGGCGCACGATGGCCATCGACTCGCGCACCTCGTTGAGCCGGATGGCGTAGCGGTCGAAGCAGTCCCCGTAGCTGCCCACCACGACGCCGAACTCCACCTCGTCGTAGTACAGGTACGGCGCGGCCTTGCGCAGGTCCCACGGCACGCCGGTCGAGCGCAGGATCGGCCCGGTGGCGCCGAGCGCCAGCGCCTCCTCGGCGGTGATGACGCCCACGCCCTGCAGCCGCTCCCGCCAGATGGGCTGGCCGGTCATCAGCACCTCGTACTCCCCGAGCCGGGGCTCGACCAGGTCGAGCACCCGCAGCGTGGCGTCGCGCCAGCCGTCGGGCAGGTCGGCGGCCACGCCCCCCGGGCGGATGAAGTTGTGGTTCATCCGCAGGCCGGTGATCATCTCCAGCAGCCGCAGCGTCTCCTCGCGCTCGCGCCAGCCGTAGATCATCATCGACACCGCGCCCAGGTCCAAGCCGTTGGTGGCGAGGAACAGCAGGTGCGACGACATCCGGTTGAGCTCGCACAGCAGCATCCGGATCCACTGCGCCCGGGGCGGGATCTCCTCGTCGATGCCCAGCAGCGTCTCGGTGGCCAGCGAGAACACCAGCTCGTTGAACAGCGGGGACGCGTAGTCCATGCGGGTGACGTTGGTGGGGCCCTGGAGGTAGGTGAGCGTCTCGGCCGTCTTCTCCATGCCGGTGTGCAGGTAGCCGATGATCGGCTTGGTGCGCAGCACGGTCTCGCCGTCCAGCTCGAGCATGAGGCGCAGCACGCCGTGGGTGGAGGGGTGCTGCGGCCCCATGTTGAGGATCATGGTGTGGTCCTCGTCGCCCGGCTCCTGCTGCGCCAGCGCGGCCGCGTCCGCCTCGGACATGCGCAGCACCGCCCCCAGCTCGCGCAGCAGCTCGGCCGCACCCGCGCCCTTGCGGGGCGCCATCTCCTGGATGCCTTCGCCGGTTCGACTCAGGTCGGTGGCAGTCATCGTGCGGCTCCTGTCACCGGGCGTTCTGGACGCCCTTGAACTGGACCGGTATCGCGCCCACGGGGTTGTCCTTGCGCAGGGGGTGGCCCTCCCACTCCTCGGGCATGAGGATGCGGGTCAGGTCGGGATGGCCGTCGAAGGCGATCCCGAACATGTCGAACACCTCCCGCTCCGGCGCCTCGGTGCCCGGGTGCACGTCGAACAGCGACGGGCAGGTGGGATCGTCCGCCGGCACCTGCACCCGCAGGCGCAACCGCTCGGGGGTGGCGTGGCAGAGCAGCCCCACCACCACCTCGTAGCGCTGGGGCTCGATGCCCTCGGGCAGCTCGCGGCGGCCGGCGTAGGCGATGTAGTCGACGGCGGTCACGTCGACGCACACGCGGAAGCCCTCGTCGTCCCGCAGGGTGCGCACCAGGTCCACGAGCTGCTCGCGGGTGGGGTGCAGCACCACCTGGCCGCGACTCTCCGTGACCGGCACGCCGTAGCGCGTGGGCGGCGCTGCGGCACCCTCGGTTGCGGGCCCCTCGGCGCCCGTGTCCTGTTCCGGATCGCTCATGGTCAGCGGCTCCCGGTGGAGGCGGCGACCGCAGGCTCGGGCACGCCGTCGCGCTGGTCTATGACCAGGCCCGCGCCGGCGCCGGTCTGCTGGCGGCGGCGCAGCAGCTCACCCGACTCGATGGTGTCTCGCAGGGTCTCGATGGCGTGGATCAGCGTCTCCGGCCCCGGCGGGCAGCCGGGGGCGTAGACGTCGACCGGCACGATCTGGTCGACGCCCTGGACCAGTGCGTAGTTGTTGAACATGCCGCCGGTGCTGGCGCACACGCCCATGGAGATGACCCACTTGGGCTCCATCATCTGGTCGTGGATCTGGCGCAGCACCGGGGCCATCTTCTGCGACAGCCGCCCGGCCACGATCATGATGTCGGCCTGGCGGGGCGAGGCCCGGAACACCTCCATGCCGAAGCGGGCCAGGTCGTAATGGGCCCCGCCCGCGCCCATCATCTCGAGGGCGCAGCAGGCCAGCCCGAAGGTCACCGGCCATGACGACTTGGACCGCGACCACTGGATCAGGTCCTCGAGCTTGCCGGTGAGGAAGTTGTGGTCGATGCCCTCGAACCCCTTGGACATGTCCCAGCCCATCAGACCCCCACCTCCTCGGAGTCGGCTTCGGCCTCGACCGGCCCGCGCTCGTCGCGCCCCTCCAGCCCGACCCGGCGCACCGTAGTGCTCAGGGTGCGCTCGCCGGACACCATCGGCGACTGGCGCCGGGCCCGCTGCAGCGGCCCCCAGTCGAGGGCGCCCTTGCTGATGAGGAAGACGAAGCTCACGAACACGGCCACCGCGAACACCAGGATCTCCCACAGCCCGAAGGCCCCGAGGTCCCGGTAGATGACCGCCCAGGGGTACAGGAAGATGATCTCGATGTCGAAGATGATGAAGATCATCGCCACCAGGTAGAAGGTCACCGGGAAGCGGTGCGGGACGTCGCGAGCGGGCAGGATGCCCGACTCGTAAGGCGCGTACTTGGCGCTCGTCTTCCGGCGGGGGGCCAGCAACCTCGACATCAGCAGGCTTATCGCCGCGAACACGATGGCGAGCACCGCCATCATGACGATGGGAAGGTACTGGCCCATGCTGGTCAACCTCCGGTCGTGGCTGGCACCGGGGCCGAGCGGTGCTCGGCGACCCGGCGATCACGCACGTGAAGCATGGCGCACAACAGCCCGAAGATCAGCGCCGAACCGGTGGTGAGCAGCGCGGCCGGCAACCGGCGCTGCCCGATGTCCCGCACCAGCACGGCCGAGATGACCTGCGCGTCGGGGTCGGGCGCGGGCACCGGCGGCGGCTGGCCGGCCACCGCCTCCTGCGGCTTGGCGGGCTGGAACTGCACCACGGCGTAGTGCGGCGGGTTCTTGATCCGCAGCGTGTTGGTCACCCGGTTGGTGATCCGGGCCCAGACGCCGTCGTTCTCGCGCTGCGGCTTGCCGCCCGTCTCGAACGTGTAGGTGAACACCCGGGTGGTGGGGTCTTCCAGGCCCGGCACCTCGCCCGCCACCAGCAGCGCCTCCAGCGCGGTCTGCGCCTCGCCCCGTGAGGCGTCGGAGGCCGGCAGCAGCGTCCACTCGTTGAGCTGGTCGGCGTGCTCCTCGCTGACCTTGGCCACGTCCTCGGGGGTGGCCTTGTTCAGGTCGACGGAGTCGGGCAGCCCGGACGTGTCGATGTCGTGGACCTTGGAGTTGAGCGACTGGCTCAGGTCGCCGTAGATGATCTCCTGCACGTCCCAGCCGGGGATGCGGCCGGACGGGCCCTGGCCCGGCGGGTAGATCCACCACACCATGCCGTGGATGATCATCCAGCCGGACAGGGCGGTGAGCGCCAGCAGGAACCCCAGCCGCGTGGCGAGGTTGGTGGCCAGGAGCAGGTAGATCGAGCCCATGAGCACCAGCACGCCCACGAGGACCGACAGGATGCCCCGCACCTGCGGGTCCCAGGCGATGCCGGCGAGGATGGGGATGACGCCCATGGTCAGCTCCCCTCCTGCTGCTCTGCGGCGGTGATGTCCCCAACCGACGGCGCCTGCTCGGGGGCGGGCGGCGTCTGCGTTAGCGGCAGGGTCGCCTCGTAGCGGGCGATGGCCGCGATCATCTCGGGCGTGAGCATGCCGTCACCCTCGACGTCAGGAGTGTTGGGGTTGTCGCCGAAGCCGGGCATGCGGCCGCTGCCGATGCCGTTGCGGCCGTAGGGCTCGCCGTTGGTGCTGCCCGTGGTGATGAACTCGGCCAGCTGGGTGTAGCTGGCGAACTGCCGTGGGATCAGCCCGCCGGTCAGGTTGGGCCCGAAGGCACCGCTGCCGTCGGGGAAGCCCGTGTAGTCGCTGAGGTCGGCGTCGGGCGGCTGGACCGCGTCCTCGCCCTCGGTGATGATCGACCAGCCCCGGGTGTGGCAGCGGGCGCAGGCGTAGGCGCCGCCCGCGGCGTCCTGGTTGAACAGGGCCTTGCCGGTGGCGGGATCGTCGTAGTCGATCTTCGCGATGGCCGCGTCGATCTCGTCGTCGCTCATCCCTTCCTGGATCAGCCCGAGGTCCTCGGCCAGCGCGACCTGAGCCTCGTGCTGGGCCTCTTTCGGCGTGAGCTGGATCGAGTCCAGGTAGTCGATGACGTTGGAGACCTGCTGCTCGTTGAGCGGGCCCTTGTTGACCGAGGCGCCCCAACCCGGCATGGGCGAGAACGGGCGGCCGTAGTTGATGATGTACTCGACCTCATCGCGGCTGAAGCGCAGCAGCACCGTGTTGAGCGCCGGGGCCCGCCAGTTGACCTGGGCCACGAACTCGCCGTCCGCGTCGAGGACCGTGTACGGCGCCTGGCCGCCGGTGCCCTCGGGGCCGTGGCAGTTCTGGCACTGCGAGCCCTCGACGTAGATCTGCTCACCTCGGGACACGAATGTGGCCTGGAAGTTCTCCTCGGCTCCCGACATGCGGCTGGGCTCGGCCAGCCAGTAGAGCGGCAGGCCGACCGCGATGATGATGAGCAGCACCAGCGCCCAGCGCAGGGTGCGGTCGAGCTTCTTCGTCTCCAGCTCTTCGTCGCTCAGGTACGGCTTGCGGTTGGGCGCCAGCTCGATCTCCGAGCCGATCTCGTCCCGCCCCGCCCTGACGTTGGCGATGATGTAGACGACCATCCCCACCAGCAGCAGCACGACGATGACGGCGCCGACGGTGGTGACCGTGCTGGCAGCCAGCACGGTCGGGAACGCGAACAGGTTCATCAGTGGCCGCCGCCCCTGCAGTGAGGACCCTCGGCCTCCTGGCCGGTGGTGTTGGTGCCGATGGGCGGGCCGAGGATGATCGTGCCCGTGTCGACGATGAAGTTCTGGCCCTTCACCTCCATGGCGAAGCGGTCCATGCCACGCGGCGCCGGGCCACCCTTCTTCTCACCGACCCGGTTGTACTGCGAGCCGTGGCAGCCGCACTCGAACCACTGCGAGCTGACGCACTGGGGCACGCGGCAGCCAAGGTGCGGGCACTTCTGGTAGAGGGCGATGAGGCCCGCCTCCATGCCCGTCAGCTCGGGCGGCGAGTACGTGGCCTTGGCCTTGTCCAGCGCCTCGGACGGGTACTCGGTGACCCACATGCGGCCCTCGGGGTAGTAGGCGAAGCCCTCGCCGTCGGCGATCTTGGCCTGGATGTCGGGGATCTTGCCGACGTTGATCTTGGAGCCGAAGCCCCCGGAGTTGTTGGGCCACAGGAAGGCCAGCACGGCGGCGCCGAAGCCCGACAGGCTGAACGCCATGGTGGCCACGATGGACCGGTTGAAGAACTGGCGCCGGGTGACGCCGACCGTCTCCTCGTCGGGCGGCACCCAGGCCACGGGCGGGGGCGCCGACACCTTGACCGGCTTGGCGGCCTCGCGGCGGGCGGCCACGGCCGCCAGCTCGACCTCGCGCCCGGTGGCGGGGGCCTCGTCGCCCTGCTCGGACAGCGCCACCGGCCCGCGGTCGCGCCGTGCCGTCTCGCTGGACATCACGCCCGCCACCTTGTCGGTGTCGCGGCGGCGGGCCGTGGCGAACAGCAGCACGCCGGCCGCGAGGACCAGTAGCGGGATCGCTATGGCAAGGATCGTCGTGGTGCTCATCGGGCCTCCCTGCGGTCGGCCGTGATGAGCACTCCGGCGCTGAGCGCCGGGTAGAGCACTGTGTTGATGATTCGCTCACTGTGTTCGCTCATGCTCAGGTCCCCACGATCACAGGTCGAAGAACAGCCCGGCATTCCACGGGAACACGAAGTTCTGGCCGGGCCCACGGAAGAACGAGCCCAACATCACCAGCACCGACCACGACATCACGAAGATGGTGAACAGGGAGATGGCGAACTTGCGGTCCTCGGGCTTCTGGGACGGGTTGCGGTCGATGAAGGGGGCCAGGATCAGGCCGATGAGGCCGATGCCCGGCAGGGTCACGCCCGCCACCATGGGGTGGAACATGGTGAGCAGCTCCTGCAGGCCCAGGAAGTACCAGGGTGCTTTGGAGGGGTTGGGCGTCTGGTTCGAGTTGGCCAGGGCCAGCAGCGGGGCGTTGACGAAGGTGGAGAACACCAGCAGGAAGGCGGTGCAGGCCAGGGAGGCCACGAACTCGATGCCCAGCAGGTGCGGCCAGACGTGCACCTTGTCCTGGGGCACGGCCTTGACGTCCTGGATCGAGCCCGACTTGACCACCGTGAGCAGCCGCTGGGTGTGCCCACCCGGGCCGGCCGCGAGCGGAGGCCCGGCGGCCGCGGCCGCGGGTGCCGGCGCGGTGGCCACCGC
>JBKPRV010000537.1:0-5996 GCA_046734715.1 Actinomycetota bacterium
CATGTCTCCCAAAATTGTATAAGACAAAAACTCAACCAGTGACGGCTCGGCGGACATGGTCGCGCAGCGCTTCCCGGACGTACGGCTCGTCCGCAATCCCGAGAACCTCGGGTTCGCCGCCGGCTGCAACGCCGGCCTCGAGGTGGCGACGGGTCGCTACCTCCTGCTGCTGAACCCCGACACGATCGTGCTCGACGACGTGCTGGCCGCCACGGTCCGGTACCTCGACAAGCACGCGGGCGTCGGGGCCGTGGGCTGCCGGGTCCTCAACGGCGACGGCAGCCTGCAGCGCTCGTGCTTCCGCGACCCGTCCGTCCTGAACACCTTCCTCAGTGTGACCGGGCTGGCGAAGTTGCCGTGGCCGCGTTTCCTCGGGCGTGAGTGGATGACGCACTGGCCGCGCGACAGCGAGCGCGACGTCGATGTGGTGACCGGCTGCTATCTGGCGACGCGCCGGGAGGTTGTCGAGGACATCGGGCCGCTCGATGCCGGGTACTTCTTCTGCGGCGAGGAAGCCGACTGGTGCCGCCGGATGCGCGACCGCGGTTGGGTCCTGCGGTTCGCTCCGATCGGCGACATCATCCACCTCGACGGCGTGGCGGGCCGCAAGCTCAACGAGCAGCGGGACCTCCTCGGCATGGCCGGGTTGGTCCGCTACGTGGACCACCACGACGGGCGCCTCGCCGGCTGGGCGATGTCAGGCCTGCTGTGGGTCCACGCTGCCAGCCGTGCAGCCGGTTTCAGGGCCGTGGCCTCGGCGACGCGCAACGGTGAGCGCCGCCAAGGGGCCACGGCCCGATCCGACCACTTCCGGCGAGTGCTGAAGCGCTACCAGGAGGTGCGGGGGCTCGCCGGGCTCCGGCCGGCTACCACGACAGGCACGTGAGCTCGGAGTAGAAGTAGTCCACCTCGTCGACGGACATCGTCGAGCTGAGGAACATCTTCCTCCTCGGCGCCCCCAGCCTGAACCGGGGCCACACCGCGAGCGGGCCGGTCACCCGCTGCTCGGCCAGCAGGGCGGCCGCTCGATGGTGGAGGAGGACATGGCTGCCGACCGCCCGGATCCGCCGGCGGAAGAGGTCCTGATCGCTGACGTGAAGGATCGAGGCGAACACGGGCGGCAGTTGCTTGCGCCGATCCATGCGGAACACGACCCAGCACGACCGGTCCCCGTCGACCAGGACCAGGTGGCGCGCGCCCGCCAGCCGCGCGTGGTCGCGATACAGGTCCCGCTGCACGCCGGTGAGCGCGGCGCTCACCGCCGCGGGATCTGAGCTCACCCTCACGCCCTGCCGCGGCAGCCAGGGCAGCGTGGGCACGAGCACCGTGGTCGGGTCGAGCTCGGTGAAGCCGAGGCGGGCGTTCAGGGGCACGACGTTGCCGCTCGGCGAGAGGTCGGTGAACGTGTAGCCGTCCTGGGCCAGCAGCGCCTTGAGCAGGCGGAGGCTGTGGAACCGCTGGTCCTCGCGCACGCACCAGGCGGCCAAGTTGCAGATCCTCTCCTGCCGGTCCTCGAACCTGCGTTCCGAGTACAGCGCGGCGTAAGCCCCGACGACGGCCCCGGCGTCGTCGAGCAGCATGAAGCCGTGGTTGGGCTGCTCGAACGTCCAGGGCGGGGTGAACCCCGCGACCCACGCGTCCGCCGGCACGCGTTCGTTGAGGTGGGCGTGGAAGAAGTCGGCCACGCCGGCCAGGTCGTCATCGCCGATGGGTTGCACGCTCACGGCCATCCGCCCATTCTGGTTGGCTGCACGGGGCTTAGGCCGACTTCAGGCTGCGCTCAGCGGTGCTTCAGCCTGATCGGCGACACTGTCGTCGAGAGATCCGGTGGCGGACCCCGGCCTCCTCGCCAGCATGCACATGCGCAGCCAACTTCACCACATCCTTGCCGAGACCGCGTCGTGGCACGCGGAAGGCCCGGCCCTCACGTTCAAGGCCACCACGCTCACGTACCGGGAGCTGTGGCAGCAGTCCGCGGCCATGGGCGCCGGGCTCCAGGGCCTCGGCCTCGGGCGGGGCCACCGGGTCGCCGTCTACCTGGACAAGCGGGTCGAGACCGTGGTCTCCGTGTTCGGCACCTCGATCGCCGGCGGCGTCTTCGTCCCCGTGAACCCGCTGCTGCGACCCCGCCAGGTCGGCCACATCATCGACGACTGCGCCGCTCGGGTGCTGGTCACGTCGGCCGACCGGTTCGACCAGCTGGAGGATCAGCTCGCGGACTGCAAGACGATCGAGCGGGTTGTCCTCGTCGGCGACGGGCGACCCGCCCGCCCGGGGGCACGCTACGAGATCGTCGAGTGGGCGGCGGTGGCCGCGTCCGCAGCCGAGCCGGCCGACCGCGGGGCGGTCGAGAGCGACATGGCGGCCATCCTCTACACGTCGGGCAGCACCGGGCGGCCCAAGGGCGTCGTCCTCTCGCACCGCAACCTCATCGTCGGGGCCGAGAGCGTCAGCCACTACCTCGGCAACGACGAGCACGACGTGATCCTGGCGGCCCTCCCGCTCAGCTTCGACGCCGGCTTCAGCCAGCTCACGACCGCCTTCTCCACGGGCGCGCACGTCGTGCTCATGAACTACCTCCTCCCCGGCGACGTCGTCCGCCTGTGCGCCAAGCACCGGGTCACCGGGCTCACGTGTGTGCCGCCGCTGTGGATCCAGCTCGTCGAGCAGAGCTGGGCCCGGGAGGCCTCCGGGTCCCTGCGCTACTTCGCCAACACCGGCGGGCGCATGCCCAAGGCCACCCTCGATCGGCTGCGGGCCCTCTTTCCCCAGGCCGCACCGTTCCTCATGTACGGCCTGACGGAGGCGTTCCGCTCCACCTACCTGGACCCGGCGGAGGTCGACCGGCGGCCGGACTCGATCGGCAAGGCGATCCCGAACGCCGAGATCCTGGTGGTCCGGGACGACGGCTCCCCGTGCGATCCGGACGAGCAGGGCGAGCTCGTCCACCGGGGCCCGCTCGTGGCGATGGGCTACTGGAACGACCCGGAGCGCACCGCCGAGCGCTTCAGGCCCGCACCGAACCGCGAGGACGGCCTGTGCTCCACGGAGCTCGCAGTGTTCTCGGGCGACCTCGTCACCCGGGACGAGGAAGGTTTCCTCTACTTCGTGGGCCGCAAGGACGACATGATCAAGACCTCGGGCTACCGGGTCGCCCCGACGGAGATCGAGGAGATCGCCTACAGCACGGGGCTCGTCCGCGACGCGGTGGCCCTGGGCGTCGACGACGACCGCATCGGCCAGGCCGTCGTGCTGGTGGTGAGCCCGAAGGCTGACCGCGGCTTCGAGGCCGCGACGCTGCTCGACGAGCTCCGCGGGCAGCTGCCGCTGTACATGGTGCCCCGGGAGATCGTGGTGCGCGCCGACCTGCCCCGCTCCCCCAACGGCAAGTTCGACCGCAAGCTGCTCCGGCAGGAGCTCACTGCGTGACCGACCGGAGCGTGCACCCCACGATCGCCGGCTACGAGGTCGACGGCGGCGTGCTGACAGTCGGGGGGATCCCCATCGACCGCCTCGCCCTGCGGGTCGGCGGCACGCCCTTCTTCGCCTACGACCGGGCGAAGATCGCCGAGCGGGTGGGCGAGCTCCGGCGGCTGCTGCCGGGCGGGATCGACCTCAGCTACGCCATCAAGGCCAACCCGATGCCCGCGGTGGTCCACCACCTCCGGGGCCTCGTCGACGGGTTCGACGTCGCCTCCGCCGGCGAGCTGCGCGTCGCCCTCGACGCCGCCATGCCGGCCGAGCGCATCAGCTTCGCCGGACCGGGCAAGCGTCCGGAGGAGCTGACCCAGGCGGTGGCCGCGGGCGTCACCGTCGAGATGGAGTCGGAGACGGAGTTCCAGCGGCTCGTCGCCATCGGGGACGAACTCGGCATCCGGCCCCGGGTCGCGGTCCGGGTGAACCCCGATTTCCAGGTCAAGGGGTCCGGCATGCGGATGGGCGGCGGCCCCCAGCAGTTCGGCGTCGACTCCGAGCACGTCCCCGCGCTGCTGAAGGAGCTGTCGCTCGCCGACGTCGACTTCCTCGGCTTCCACATCTTCGCCGGGTCGCAGAACCTGCGAGCGGACATCTTGTGCGAGACCCAGCGCAAGACGATCGAGTTGGCGCTGGCCCTGGCGGAGGACTCCCCGCTGCCGGTGCGCTACCTCAACGTGGGTGGGGGCTTCGGCATCCCCTACGGCGAGAAGGACCAGCCGCTGGAGCTCGCCCCGATAGGCGCCAACCTGGCCGGGCTCCTGGCCGAGCTCGTACGCCCCCGTCTCCCCGACGCCCGCCTGAACGTCGAGCTCGGCCGCTACATCGTCGGCGAGGCCGGCGTCTACGTCACGCGGGTGATCGACCGCAAGGAGTCGCGCGGCAAGGTCTTCCTGGTCGTCGACGGTGGCCTGCACCACCAGTTGGCCGCCTCGGGCAACTTCGGCCAGGTGATCCGCCGCAACTACCCTGTCGCACTCGGCACCCGCATGGGCGCCGAGCCGGACACGGCCAGTGAGACGGCCAGCGTCGTCGGCGTCCTGTGCACGCCGCTGGACCTGCTGGCCGACTCGGCCGAGCTGCCGGCGGCCGAGATCGGCGACCTCGTCGTCGTCTTCCAGGCCGGCGCCTACGGGCTGACGGCCAGTCCGACCGCCTTCCTCAGCCACCCTTCGCCCCCCGAGGTTCTCGTATGAACAGCGACATCGCCGCCGCCACCACCCTCGACGCCGTCCGTTCGGTCCTGTCCGCCACGCTCGGCATCGACGAGGCCCGGGCGACCGGCATGAACGCGGGCACCGAGCTTCTCGGCAGCCTGCCCGAGCTCGATTCGATGGCCGTGGTCGAGCTCATCTACGCCCTCGAGGAGCGTTTCGGGGTCGAGGTCGACGGGGACGAGGTCACGGCGGACGTGTTCGAGACCCTCGGCAGCCTGGCGGCCTTCGTGGAGGCACAGATCGCCTGACGGCCGCCGGCGGGGGGCGCCGATGATGCTGACCGAGGGTCCACGACTCCGCTCAGTGGCGAGAGACGTCCTGGTGGGGCATGATCTCCTCCACTTGCTTGGGGAACGGCGCGGGGCTCGTCAGCCGACGGGCGGGGATCACGACCATCAACGGCGGCGTCGCACGACTTCCGCCCACCGTCGTCACTGACGGGAGGAGGACGATCACGATGGGGCTACACATATCCCGAAAGCTCGTCCTCGGCGTGGGTGGGGTCGTCGCCGTCGTCGCCATCGCGGGCGCTGTGGCATACGTCCGACACGATGATCCGGATCCACGCCTCGCGGAGGTGGCCGACACCGACAGGACCGCTCAGTCGGGTGCGGAAACGACCATGCCCCCCGCAGCGGTCCCCGAGGACAAAGCTCCTCCGACTTCGCCGACGACGGCGCCACCGGCCGAGGACGCGGGGTCGGGCGGCACCTCGCCTCCGCCTCCCGGCGGCTTCCCCAACCCCGCGAGCACGGGCGTGCCCCCGGGTTGGACGCCCTCGCAGACGATGTCGACCGACCTGGAGATCCGCACTCCCGGGACAGTCATCGAGGATGTCCGCTTTACAGACTCGGCGAACATCCTCGTGTACGCCGACAACGTGACGATCCGCCGAGTGGAGATGCTGGGCGGCTTCATCACGAACCAATACGGAGACGCCCCGGTCAACTGCGGCCACAACATGCTGATCGAGAACGTCACGTTCAAGCAGCAGCCGGGTCAGTTCGTCTCGTCCGACTATCCGGTGATCGGTGAGGGCTCCTACACCGCCAGAGCCATCGAGGTCGACGGGCGCGGCGAGGGGCCGCGGCTGTCGGACTGTGGTCCCGTCACCATCGAGAACTCGTTCCTGAGCATCCGCGGCGCCGAGGCGGGCACCGCCGCGTGCGAGGCGGTCCACTCGGACGGCGTCCAGGCCGTCTACGGCGTGGGTGCCACCGCCCGCAACAACACGATCATCTTCGAAACCCCGTGCGGCACGTCACCATGGTTCGTCGTAGACCCCGCAGTCAACAAGGGCAACTA
>JBKPRV010000538.1:0-2540 GCA_046734715.1 Actinomycetota bacterium
CCCCAACCCCGACCTGCAGCCGACCGGGTTCGAGCCCGGCGAGTTCATCGACATCGACATCCCCACCAAGGAGAGCGACCCATGGAGACCCGAGGCCGACAGTCCGCCCCCGCCTACCTCCGCGGCATGCCCACCTCAACCTGGGCCGACGCCAGCACCACGCACACCCTGAAGATCGTCGTCATCGGCGGCACCGGGCTTATCGGGTCCAAGCTCGTCGCCCAGCTGCGCGATCACGGGCACGAGGTCGTGGCCGCCTCCCCTGATTCGGGCGTCAACACGCTCACCGGCGAGGGCCTGGCCGGCGCCGTCGAAGGGGCCGACGTGGTCGTGGATGTCTCGAACTCCCCGTCCTTCGAGGACGCGGCCGT
This sequence comes from Actinomycetota bacterium, assembly GCA_046734715.1. Taxonomy (GTDB): domain Bacteria; phylum Actinomycetota; class Acidimicrobiia; order Acidimicrobiales; family VFJN01; genus ZC4RG19. The sequence continues at coordinate 372 of JBKPRV010000538.1, forward strand.
GCTGGAGTTCTTCGAGACGTCCACCGGCAACCTCCTCTCGGCCGAAGCGAAGGCCGGCGTCCGGCACCACGTGGCCTTGTCGGTGGTCGGGACCGAGCGGCTGCTCGAGAGCGGCTACTTCCGGGCCAAGATCGCGCAGGAGAAGCTGATCCAGGGCTCCGGCATCCCGTACTCGATCGTCCACGCGACCCAGTTCTTCGAGTTCGTCAACCGGATCGCCGACGACGCCACCGACGGCTACTCCGTGCGCCTGGCTCCGGTGCTCATCCAGCCCATGGCCGCCGACGACGTGGCTGCCGCCGTGGGCAAGGTCAGCGTCGGCCCGCCGGCCGACGGCATCGTGGAGATCGCGGGGCCCGAGCAGTTCCGGCTCGACGAGCTCATCGGTCGCGCCCTGAGCGCACGGCAGGACCCTCGTGAGGTCGTGGCCGACCCCGAGGCCCGGTACTTCGGCGCCCGGCTCCGGGAGCGCACCCTCATTCCCGGCGAAGGCGCCCGGCTCGCCCCGACCACCTACGAGGAGTGGCTCGCGCGCTAGGGCCCCAGTGGTCCGCCAAGATGGGGCATGGACCTCACGGGCCTGGTGAAGAGCCTCGACCTCCCGGCCGGGTTCCGGCCGCCTCGGGACCTCGCGCATGAGGACATCCGCGCCTCGGTGTTGACCCGGGCCGATCTCGACGAGGACGTCGCGGGCATCAATGCCAGCCTCGACCTGATCGCCCGCACCCGGGGCGGCGGGTGGCCGACCGTCCCCGTCACACCCGATGACAACTACACGGACCTGGTGTGGCACGAGCTCGAGTTCCGGGAGGGGTACTCGTTCTCCTACGTGGTGCGCGACGACTCCGGCCGGTACCTCGGGTGCGCCTACCTGTACCCGATGGGGAGGCGGGTCGCGCTGACCGAGGAGCTGCTGCGCCACGACGTCGACGTGAGCTGGTGGGTGACCGGCGAGGCCTACGACCGCGGCTACTACACCAAGCTCTACGAGGCGCTCGCCCGGTGGGTCGTCACCGGGTTCCCCTTCCGCAGCCCGTACTTCTCCAACCAAGAGCTGCCCGAACCAGGGCCGGCGCAGTAGGTCACAGGATGCGCTCGACCGCCTCACCCAGCTGGCGGAGGGTGCGGACCTCGAAGACCCCGCGGCAGTGGGGGGCATAGGCGCCGAGGACCGAGTCGGTGGCATCCCATTGGTCGCGGGGCTCGGGGTTGAGCCAGTACACGGCCCGGGCCCGGTGCGCGAGCTCGGCCAGGGTGGCGGCGCCGGTCGGCCGGTAGTTGTTGCGGGCGTCACCGGTGATGATCACCGTGGAGCGGTCGCCGAGGGCTCGCCCGAAGCGGTCGCGGAACTGGGCCAGCACCGTGCCGTAGTCGGAGTGCCCGTCGGCGCCGATCACCCGGCCTCGCTGGAGGATCTGCCACGGCTCCACGACGCCCGGGCAGGCGTCGAGCACGTCGGTGATCTCGTCCACGGCGTCCACGAAGGCGAAGGACCGGGTGGCGGCCAGCTCCCCGGCCAGGGCCGAGATGAGCGTGAGCGTGAAGCCGGCGAAGTCGGCCACCGAGCCGGACACGTCGCACAGCGTGAAGACCTCGGGCCGATGGGCGTGCGGGCGGCGGTAGGCCACGTCGAGCGGCACGCCCCCGGTGCCGACCGACCGGCGGGCGGTGCGCTTCATGTCCACCGCTCCCGACCGCAGGCTCTGGCGGCGGCGCCGCAGGCGGGCCGCCAACCGGCGGGCCAGAGGCCGCACCGCGGCGCGCACCTCCTCCAGCTCGGCCGCAGTGGCGCGGGCCAGCTCGACATCGAACGGGCTGGTGAGGGGGGGCAGCAGGCCGGGATCGCCCGCCACCGCCAGCCGGGCGCGCACCTCCTCGGTGATGAGCCGGCGCAGGGTCTCCACCCGGGCGGACACGTCGGCACGGGACAGCTCGTCGCCCCGCTCCCGGGCTCGCCGTAGAGCGTCGTGCAACAGGTGGGCGAGCTCGACCGCCCGCAGCACGCGGTAGACGTGGTAGCGCTCGCTGCGGGCGCCCTCCTCGAAGCCGGCGTGGTGGGCCACGGCCTCCTCGGCCAGCAGCCGCAGCTCCGCCTCGGTGCCGGCGTCGACCGCGGCCCGCACCCGCTCGCCCAGCGCGGCAGCCGCCGCCGGCGCGGCCGTCCCCGGG
>JBKPRV010000539.1:0-5838 GCA_046734715.1 Actinomycetota bacterium
GTGCGGCGCCAGGCCCGCCGCTCCCGGCGGGGTCAGGTAGGCGTTCGCCTGGAGCGCATGGCCGAGGGCCAGCTCCAGGTCCCGGCAGAAGCGGGTGGCCGGCTCCCACCACCGCTGCAGTCCTTGGAGGACGATCGTGGCGCCGTCCGCGAACTGGTCCATGACCCGACCGGTGTCGATCAGGTCGTCGATGTCCTCGCTGCCCTGCCGGGCGTGCCGGGTGTAGCGGCGGGGGGCGATGACCGCGCCGTCGCGCACGAGCCGGAACGCGGGCCGCCGCAGCCCGGTGACGGTGAGGGCGCGGTCGACGTCGGCCACGGACAGCACCTCGTCGAACGCGCCGGAGTGGCGCCACAGGTGTGGCGCCACTCCGAAGATGGTGGTCCGGAACGCGTCAGCGTCGCCGACGCAGCGCCCGAGGGCGTCGGAGATGCCGGGCTCGGTCAGCGCTCAGGAGTCGGTGCCGTCGGCGTCGTCGGCGACGTCGTCCCCGTCCGTGCCGTCCGTGCCGTCGCCGTCGTCGGCAGTGTCGTCGCCGTCGGTGCCGTCGTCGTCGGCCGTGGCGCTCGCCCGCTCATGACGCCACTCCGTGGCGATGTCCTCGTCTTTGAGACCGGAGATCACGTCAGCCATGTCAGCTCCTCGTCACGGGTCCGCTCGCTCGCCGCGACGCTAACCCGCGTCACCCTCGGCTAACAGGGGTGTCCGACGGAATCGCGGTGACCCCGCAGGCTTCCACGACCAGGCGGTACGAGGCGAGCCGGGCACCGGGATCGTGGGTGAGCGTGGTGACCATCAGCTCGTCGGCGCCGGTCCGCTCCACCAGCTCGGCCAGTCCCCGGCGCACGGTCTCGGGGCCGCCGACGATGTGCGACGCGGTCCAGCCCTTCACGATCTCACGCTCGTGGGGCGTGTACGTGTACTCGGCCGCCTCTTCGGGCGTGGGGTAGCGGCCCGGGTGCCCCGTGCGCAGGCGCAGGAAGGCCAGAGCGCCCGACCCGGCCAGCCAGCGGGCGCGCTCGTCGTCCTCGGCCGCGAGGACGTTCACGCCGAGCATGACGTAGGGCGCCTCGAGGGCGTCCGAGGGCCGGAACGCCGCCCGGTAGGCGGCCAGGGCGGGCTGGGTGTTGGCCGCCGCGAAGTGATGGGCGAAGGAGAACGGCAGGCCCAGCACGCCGGCGAACTGGGCACTGAAGTCGCTCGACCCCAGCAGCCACAGCTCCGGCCGGTAGCCGAGCCCGGGCACCGCGGTGATCGACCGGAAGGGGTGCTCGTCGGGGAACGTCCCGGTGAAGTAGCCCATCAGCTCGACGAGCTGCTCGGGGAACTCGTCCACCTCCAGCCGGCGGCGGGAGCGGCGCAGCGCGAGCGCGGTGAGCTGGTCGGTCCCGGGGGCGCGGCCGATCCCGAGGTCGATGCGGCCGGGATGCAGCGCCTCCAGCATGCCGAACTGCTCGGCCACCACCAGCGGGGCGTGGTTGGGGAGCATGACCCCACCCGACCCGAGCCGGATCCGGGACGTCACCCCCGCGGCGTGCGCCAGCAGGACCGCGGGCGCGGAGCTGGCGATGCCCGGCATGTTGTGGTGCTCCGCCACCCAGTAGCGGCGGTAGCCCAGGCGCTCGGCCTCGGCCACCAGCGCCAGCGAGCCGCGCAGCGCCCGCTCGGGGGTCGAGCCCTCGCCCACGGGCGCCAGGTCGAGCACGGACAGCGGAACCGGAAACTCGCTCACCCGATCCCCAACCATCTCGGACCGTCCTGTGTTCCGGAGGCGGGTGCCCCTGCGCGCCACAGGTGGCCCGCAGGGAGGAGTCAGCGGTCCTGGTGAGCCCGCTGGCGGGCCTCGTGCACCTCCTCCTCGGCCCGGGCCCTGGCGGCCTCGGTCTCCTTGCGAGCGACATCGCGCTCGGCGTCGGCCTTCGCCTGCTGGGCACGGCCCTCGTCCCGGAGGTCCTCGTCGTCCTTGAGAGCGCCCGCGGCCTCCTTGAACTTGCCCTTGGCGCCTTCCACGGCACCCTTGACGGCCTTAGCACCGGAGTCACCCATGGATCCATCCTCTCTCTGGGGTCACCAGGTGAGCTTCCCGGTGGCGCCGTGTGGAATCGGAAAATGTGCTCGGAGCGTTGTGACATGACGCACAGTGGTGATGTCTTGGGGGTCGACGGGTGCCGGGCCGGCTGGGTCGGCATCGTGCTGGCCTCGGACGGCGGGGTGCGGGGCGTGTTCGGCGCCACCATGGCCGAGCTGGCCGCGGCGGCGGGCCCGGTGGACGCGATCGGGATCGACATGCCCCTCCACGTCACCGACGAGGCCGGCCCGCGGGCCTCGGACCTCGCCGCCCGTGCCCACCTGGGGCGGAAGCGGTCGAGCCTGTTCATCACGCCGCCACGCGCCGCGTACCTGGCGCCTACCTACGCCGAGGCGTGCGCGGTGTCCCGCCGGCTGACCGGCAAGGCGCCCAGCCGCCAGGCGTGGGGCCTCGGGCCCAAGATCCTCGACGTCGAGGCCTGGTGCGAAGGGGTGGACGTCCCGGTGCGCGAGGTGCACCCCGAGGTGTCGTTCTCGCTGCTGGCCGGGGCCCCCATCGTCGCCAGCAAGGCCACGTGGGCGGGCCTCGAGGCCCGGCGGGCGGTGCTGGCCACCGCGGGGATCGTCGTGCCGGCGGAGCTGGGCGACGCCGGCCGCGCCGGTCCGGACGACGTGCTCGACGCCGCGGTGGTGGCCTGGTCCGCCCGGCGGATCGCCCGGGGGGAGGCCCGGAGCTTCCCCGACGAGCCGCGGGACGGCGCCCCCACCATCTGGGCCTAGGCGGTCGTCATCCTTTGACGACGTCTACGGGGACCACGTGGGCGATGTCGGCCGAGCTGGTGCCGACGCGCAGCTGGTAGCGGCCCTCCTCGACGCGCCAGCCCGGGGTGCGGGCGGCGTCGCCCACGCGGGTCATCGGCACATGCGACGCCCGCGCGGCCAGCTCGTCCTGGTCCGGCTGGCCGGGGGACCAGTAGGCGAAGGCGCGCTCGTCGAGGACCAGCTCCACGGTGGCGGTCTCGCCCGGATCGAGCCACGCCTTGGCGAAGGCGGCCAGCTCCTGGGGTGGGCGCACCACCCCGGTAGCCGGCGGGGCGACGTAGCACTGGACCACCTGAGCGCCTCGCCGGGCGCCGGTGTTGGCGACCGGGACCCGCACGGCCAGGGTGTCGCCCGGCCGGAATGTGGCGGCCCCCGGCGTCGGCGGTCCCAGCTCCCACGTCGTGTACGAGCCACCGTGGCCGAACGGGTAGCGGACCGGCAGGCTGCGGGCCTCGTACCAGCGGTAGCCCACGAGCACGCCCTCGCCGTAGCGGACGTGCCCGGCCTCGCCCGGGAAGTTGCCGTAGGACGGGTTGTGCTCCAGCCACACCGGCAGGGTGGTCGGCAGCCGCCCCGCGGGCTCGGCCTCGCCCAGCAGCACGTCGGCCAGGGCGGCTCCCATCTCCTGGCCCCCGAACCATGTCTGCAGCACGGCCGCGGCCTCGGGCGCCCACCCCATGGTGACCGGCGCGCCCGCGTTGACCACCACCACCGTGGCGGGGTTGGCGGCCAGCACGGCGCGGACCAGCTCGTCCTGGCGGCCGGGCAGGTCCATGGTGGTCCGGTCGTGGCCCTCGGACTCCCACTCGCCCGAGGTCCCCACCACGAGCACCACGGCATCGGCGGCCGCCGCCGCGGTGACGGCCCGATCCAGCAGGTCGCGAGGCTCGGGGGCCTCCCAGCCGATGCGCAGCCCGCCACCCTCGCGACCGGCCCGGGTCGAGAACTCGACGGTGACCTCCACCGGCGTGCCCGCCTCCAGCTCGACGGGAGCGGCCACCTCCACGCTGCCCATGCCGAACATGGCGCCGCCCCGCGGCGGGGGGTCGGTGAACCCGTCGATGACCGTGCGCCCGCCGACGATCACCCGCGCCCGGCCCGCCTGGATCAACGTGATGCGGTGAGCGCCACCGACCGTGGGGGTCACGACCGCGTGGGCTCGCAGCGACCAGCCGCCGGGCACCAGGCCGGGGACCGGCGGCTGGAACGCGACCAGGTCGGCCACGGGGAGCCGCGAGTGGTGGACCGGATCGCCGGCCAGATCGGGGTTGGCGAACCAGTCCACTGCCAGGCCCGGCAGCGCGTGGCCCGGGGCCTCGGTGTCCTCGCTGCCGAGCGGCAGCGCGGCCTTGCGGTTGGTGCAGCCCGGCTCGTGGACCAGCGTGACCGCGTCGCCCAGCGCGGCCCGCAGCGCGTCCAGCGGAGAGCTGATGTGGGGCGCCCGCACCGCGGCGGAGCCCCCGCCCATGATCGCCGGCCGGGTGGCGTTGGGCCCGATGACCGCCAGGCTCGCGAGCGACTCGCGGTCCAGGGGGAGCAGCCCGTCGTTGGCCAGCAGCACCATGGCCTCGGCCGCGGCTAGCCGGGCCACGGCGTCGTGGTCGGGGTCATCGATCGAGCGCTCCTCGCCCGGCCCGGGGTCGTCCAGCGCGCCGAGCCGCTCGAACACGGTGAGCAGCCGCGTGACCTGGGCGTCGACCAGCGTCTCGTCCACCGTGCCCGCGCGCACCGCGGCGGCGAGCGCGGGGCCGAAGGCCCGCCCGGGCCCGGGCATCTCCAGGTCGACGCCTGCCTCGGCCGAGGCCCCGGTGCCGGCGACGCCGAACCAGTCGGTCACCACGATCCCGTCGAAGCCCCACTCGTCGCGCAGGATGCCGCCCAGCAGCTCCGGCTGCTCGGTGCACCAGCGGCCGTTCACGCGGTTGTAGCTGGTCATGATCCCGAGCGAGCCGCCCTCGCGCACCGCCAGCTCGAAGGGCCGCAGGTAGATCTCGCGGAGGGCGCGCTCGTCGATGTCCGAGCTCATGGTGTAGCGCTCGGTCTCGGCGTCGTTGCCCACGAAGTGCTTGACCGTGGTGGCCACGCCCTGGGCCTGGGCGCCCTGCACGTAGGCGACGGCCAGCCGCCCGGTCAGCACCGGGTCCTCCGAGTAGCACTCGAAGTTGCGGCCGGCCAGGGGGGAGCGGTGGATGTTGACCGTGGGCGCCAGCAGCACCCGGGCCCCCTTGGCCCGGGCCTCGGCCCCGATGACCGCACCCACCGCGGCCACGGTGTCGGTGCTCCAGGTGGCGCCCAGGGCGGTGCCCGAGGGCAGGCAGGTGGCGGTGGGACCGGCGGGCCCCATGACCGTGCCCCGCGCCCCGTTGGGCCCGTCGGTCAGGCGTAGCGCGGGGATGCCCAACCGGGGCACCGCGGCGGTGGTCCACAGGTCGACGCCCGCGGTCAGCGCGGCCTTCTCGTCGAGGGTGAGCTCGGCGACGAGCTTGGCGATGCGAGCTGAAGCGTCGGTCATGGAGGCGACCTTATGTCGGACCGATGCGCGCAGGGCCGGGCGCGGCCGGGGCTCAGGGCCAGGCGTAGACGTCGACCGTCCGGGTGAGCCCCGCCTCGGCCAGCATGGCGGCGCCCTCGGCGTCGGCGGCGTCCGCGACCACCGCCACCAGCACGTCACCGCGCGCCGCGAGCGCGGCCCGCGCGTGGGCCAGCAGGCGGGCCCGGTCTTCTCCGGTGAGCCGGTCGACCACGGCCACGGTGCCGGCGGAGGAGTCGTAGACCGGCGGTGCCGTCAACGATCGTGAGGCCACGACCAGGCCGCCCGCCTCATCGCCGAACGCGAGCCAGGGGCCGAGGGCGCCGAACGTATGCGGCGGGTGTGCCGGCCACGCGGCCTCGTCGTCCCGGGCCCCCACCGTGCCCTCCGGCGGCCCGGCCGGCGCGGCGGGCCCGATCCAGACGCTCGACACCCACGTGAGCCCGGCGTCCCGGCAG
>JBKPRV010000540.1:0-3393 GCA_046734715.1 Actinomycetota bacterium
GTTCACGGGCGAGCGGTGCCAGCCGTGGGCCGGGGGCATCGCCCGCTCGGATCCCGCGGGCGCGTTCGCCGCGCAGGGCAACATGCTGGCCGGGGCCGAGGTCGTCGACGCCATGGTGGAGGCGTGGCTGGCCGGACCGGACCAGCCCGTGGCGCGTCGGTTGGTGGCGGCGCTGCAGGCCGGGCAGGCCGAGGGGGGTGATCCCCGCGGCAAGCAGGCCGCCGCCGTGCTGGTCGTGTCGCCCGGCTCGGGCTACGGCGGGCTGTCCGACGTGCTCGTCGACCTGCGCAGCGACGACTCGCCCGAACCGATCGGGGACCTGGAGCGCATGCTCGACCTCCACGACCTGTACTTCGGCAGCACGCCCGACGAGGATCTGCTCCCGTTGGAGGGCCCGCTCGTCGGCGAGCTCGAGGAGCGCCTCGCCGCCACCGGCTACCGGAGCGGCGACGTCACCCGCGACCTCTACGACTGGATGGGTCGCGAGAACTTCGAGGAGCGCTGGCGCGACGGCAAGCTCGATCCGGTCGTGCTCGACCAGCTCCGCCAGGCCACGACTCCCTAACTCAGCCCCGCGCGCGCTTCCAGGGCGTCCAGGTCCCGCTCGGCGTAGAGCCGGTGCTCCCATTCCTCGTTGAGGATGCACAGCAGGCACTGCGTCACCGGGTAGCCCCGCGGCTCGGGCCAGCCCGGGCCCTCCACCGGCTCGGTGGTGCTGGCCAGGGTCTCTACGGTGAGGCCGTCGATGACGTCCCGTACGGTGGCCATCCGATCCCGGCGTAGCTCGAGCACTTCGTCCAGCGACGGGTGGGCGGCGCGGTCGCGGGGGACGCCCGGCGTGTCAGGCATCTCGTCCCACGGGAGGTCCAGCGGATCCCACGGCGCCGGATCACCCAGGATGGCCCGCCGGATCCACGAGTCGGTGGCGAACACCAGGTGCCGCAGGGTCTCGATGAACGACCACTCGCCGTCGACGGACTCGTGCAGTAGATCCGGGTCCAGGCGCCGGGCCCGGGCGACGGTGCCGTCCCAGAGCCGCTCGACCACGTCCCACGCCTCGCGGAAGCCGGCGGGGTCGGTCGCGCGCATCTTGGCCCGCTCGGGGTGGCGCCGGTCGAGCTCGGCCTCCACCAGCGGGCCCACGTCGATGCCGTTCACCGTCAGGCTCCCGATCTCGCCGTAGATGTCGACGTCGGACAGCTGGATCCCCCGCATCACGACGCCGTTCATGATCACCCCCCGGAACTGGGTGTTCGCCATGTACACCGCTCGGAACTCGGCCCCCGTCAGATCGATCAGCTTGAACCGTGCGTCCACCAGCCGGGCGAGCTCGAACCGCGAGCCCGACAGGTCCTCACCGATGAATTCGACCATGTCGTGGCACCGTATCCGAGCCGGGAGATCCGCTCGGGTCGCCCGGACCCGTAGCCACGCGACCGGGGAGCCCGAAGGCGCTCCGTACACTGACCGCATGATCTGCCCGGCCTGTCGCGCGGCTGTGCCCCAGGGCGCCCGGTTCTGCCCGAGCTGTGGCCACGACCTGGGCCTGCGCGGCGACGAGCGGCGGGTGGTCACCGTCCTGTTCGCCGACATCGTGGGCTTCACCAGCCTGTCGGAGCACCGTGACCCCGAGCAGGTGAAGGGCATCGTCGACCGGTGCTTCCAGCGGTTGGTGGCCGACATCGAGGAGTTCGGCGGCCGGGTCGACAAGATCGTGGGCGACGGGGTCCTCGCACTGTTCGGCGCCCCGATCGCCCATGAGGACGACGCCGAGCGCGCGGTGCGGACCGCGCTCCGGCTTCCGGTCACGCTGTGCGACATCGCCGGCGACCTGGGCCTCGAAGTGCGGCTGCGGGTGGGCGTGAACACCGGAGAGGTCCTGGTGGGCGCTCTGCGGGCCGGGGGCGACTACACCGCCATGGGCGATGTCGTGAACACCGCGCAGCGGCTCCAGGCCGCGGCCGAACCGGGACAGGTGCTGGTCGGGCAGGCCACCTACCTCGCCACCCGCCGGGTGGTCACCTACCGCTCGCGGGGCACGATCGCGGCCAAGGGCCGGGAGGAGCCGGTCGCCGCCTGGGTGGCCGACGGGGCGCGCCTGCCGCCCGGCCACCGGGCGGATCGGCGCCGGGCTCCGCTGGTCGGGCGGGACGACGAGGTGGCGCTGCTGTCCCACACCCTGAACATGGCCATCGACCGGGGCCGGCCCGCCCTGCTGCTGGTGCTCGGCGACGCCGGCTTGGGCAAGTCGCGCCTGGTGGAGGACGTCGCCGACCGCGCACGGGAGTGTCACAGCGCCCTCGTGCTGCCCGGCCGCTGCGTCCCTTACGGCGAGGCGAACGTGTGGTGGCCGGTCGCGAGCGCGGTCCAGGCCGCCTGCGGCGTGGTGAGCGGCGACGGCCAGGAGGTCGTCACCGGCAAGGTCCGCGCCGCGGTGACCGAAGCGCTGGACGGGGCCGAGGGAGGGGCCGGAGCGGTCGACCGGGTGGTCGAGGGCCTGCTCCAGCTGCTCGGGTTCGACGTCCTGCGGGGGCTCGATGCCACCCGAGCGCGCGACGAGGTGACCGGCTCCCTCCTCGCGTTCACGTCGGCGCTGGCTCGGCGGCGTCCGGTCGTCATGGTCCTGTCGGACCTCCATTGGGCCGACGAGGCGGTGCTCGACGTCGTCGGCGGCCTGCTCCAGAGCACGACCCGGCTGCCCTTCGTCGTGCTCGCCACCGCGCGTCCTGCGCTGACCACACGCTGGTCGCCGCCCGAGGGAGCGCACCACTCGGTGGTGGTGCACCTCGATCCCCTCGGGCGGGACGCCGCGGCGCAGCTGCTCCGCTCGCTGGCCGGTGATCGCCTGGCCACGTTGGACGACGGGGTGGCCGACGAGCTGCTCGACCGGGCGAGCGGCAACCCGTTCTTCCTGGAGGAGCTCGTCTCCTGGCTCGACGGATCGGGGTCGACCCGGCTGCCCGACACCCTGCGCGCCCTGGTCGCGGCCCGGCTCGACGCACTGACGCCGGAGGAGCGCGACGTCCTCGAGGACGCGGCGGTGCTCGGCTCGCGCGGCCGGGTCGCCTGGCTGGCGACCATGCAGCGCGAAGCCCACGGCCGCGACGCGGAGGTGGATGCGAGCCTGCGGGTGCTGCAAGCCAAAGAGCTGCTGGCCGTAGCGGGCGACTCGTGGGAGTTCCACTCCGAGCTCGTGCGCGAGGTCGCCTACGGCATGATGACCAAGCAGCGCCGAGCCAAGGTCCACACCGGCATCGCGACGTGGCTCGAAAGCGAGGAGTACGAGCACCACGAGGCGGTGATCGACACCATCGCCCACCACTACGGGCGGGCCGCGGCGCTGTCGATCGAGGTGGGCGACTCACCGGCCACGATCGCCGACCGCGTCACCCG
>JBKPRV010000541.1:0-26667 GCA_046734715.1 Actinomycetota bacterium
GTGCGCGGCGGCCGCCGGCCCTACGAGCACGTGTCGGTGTCGGTCAACGACACCCGCTGAGCGCGGGTAGCGGGGCGATCCGGGCCAGGGCCTGGACCAGGGTCTCCCCCGGGCCGCAGCTCGTCTCGAGGTCGATCGCGCCGGGCCACGGGTCCTCGGCCGCCGCCAGCTTGGTTGCGATCAGGGGCGTGGCGTCGGAGGCGTCGCCCCCGGTCGCCAGCCTCCGGCGGATGCGGCGCTCGGCCAGCGCGGCGTCCGTGCGGCAGCGGATCTCGACGAGGTCGGCCTGGCGGCGGCCCGCCAGCTCGCGGGCGCGGGCCCGCCACGGCTCTGCGGTCCACGAGGCATCGAGCACCACCGACTCGCCCAGCCCGAGGGCGACGCCTGCCCGGGCCAGCATCTCGCCGTAGGTGGCTGCGGTGGCCTCGGGGCGGTAGAGGCCTTCCCCGAAAGCCGCGGGGGCCCGCTGGGTGGCCGGCAGGCCGGCCAGCTCCTTGCGCAGCTCGTCGCTGCGGAGGACCGTCGCTCCCAGCGCGTCGGCCAGCCCGGTGGCGAGGGTCGACTTGCCCGTGCCCGGGAGGCCGCCCACCAGCACCAGCCGGACGGTGCCGGCCTCCAGGTGGCGGCGGGCCATGGCCAGCAGGCGCCGTGCGCTCGCCTCGCCGCCGCCACCCTGGCCCGCTCGGATGGCGCTCACCTTGGCCCGGACCTGCGCCCGGTAGGCCACATGGTGGTGACAGAGCGAGTCCGGCCAGGTGTCGTGCGCGTGCTCGCGGTAGCCGGCCAGGAAACGCTCGGCCAGGTCGGGACGGCCCAGGCGCTCCAGGTCCATGGCCAGGAAGGCCACGTCGGCCAGGGCGTCGCCCAGGCGCAGGCCGTCGTCGAACTCGATGCAGTCGAGCACCCGGGGCCCGTCGGGCAGGAGGAAGATGTCGTCGGCCAGCAGGTCGCCGTGGCCGTCCAGCGCCCGCCCCTCCCGGATGCGCCGGGCGAACAGCTGGCCCCGGCCCTCCAGGTAGCGGGCGGCCAGCTCGTCCACCGCCAGCACCTCGGCCTCCTCGACCACGCCCCGGCCCGAGGCCATCAGGCTCGCGGTGTTGGCGGCCCACCGCCCGGCCAGCGCGTCCCGGCCCGCAGCCCGGTCGGCCGCCGGGCTGCGCTCGGCCCGGGCGTGGAACGCGGCCACCAGGCGGGCCAGGTGGGTCAGCTCGTCCTCCACGTCGGCCCCGCCGGCCACCAGCGTGGACAGCCGGCGGTCGTCCGGCATCCGCCGCATCACCACCAGGTGGTCGCACACCGCGTGATCGGGCCCCACCACCTCGGCCACGCCCAGGTACACGTCCGGCGCCAGCCGCCGGTTGAGCTCGACCTCCCGCGCGCACGCCGCGGCCCGCGCCTGCGGGCTGGTGAAGTCGAGGAAGCCGAGGTCGACAGGCTTCTTCAGCTTGTAGGCCCGGTCGCCGACGAAGAACAGGACGGCCGAGTGCGTCTCGGCTACCGCCGCAGGCGCTGCTCCCATGCCTCCATCGTCAGGTGCGACAGGCCCGTCCGACAGGGCCGAACGACCCTGTCTATGCGGCGATCGCGCCGAACCCCAGCGCCACGACGGTCAGCCCCACCAGGGTGAGCAGCAGGGGCCAGACCCAGCGCAGGTACTTGCCGTAGGGGACGCGGGCGATGGCGAGGCCGCCCATGACCACGGCCGAGGTGGGCGTGACCAGGTTCAGCAGGCCCGAGGCGCTCTGGTAGGCGGTGACCACGAGGCTGCGGCTGGCCCCGGCGAAGTCGGCCAGCGGGGCCATGATCGGCATCGCCACCGTGGCCAGCCCCGACGACGACGGGATGAGGAACGACAGCGGCAGGAACAGGACGTACATCACGATGGCGAACCCCGCCTCGCCCACGTCGCCCAGCGCGTTCTCCGCCCAGTGCAGGACCGTGTCGGTGATCTCGCCGTTGTTCATTATCACCGTGATGCCGCGGGCGATGCCGATGATCAGCGCCACGCCCACGAGGTCGCGGGCGCCGTCCACGAAGGTGGAGGTGAGCTCCTCCTCCTTCATGCGGCCGACCAGCCCGATGATGATGGCGAACAGCAGGAACGACGCCGTCATCTCCGGGAACCACCACCACAGCGTGGGCAGGCCGATGCCGAGGTCCTCCCAGGGGACGACGCCGAACACCATCACGGCAAAGGCGGCCCCGAACAGCACCAGGACGATCTTGTGGGTGCCGGTCAGGACCACGTCGCCGGTCGACTCGTCGGCGGCCGCCGAGAAGTGCGCCTCGTTGGCCTCCTTCATGTCGTAGACGATCGAGCGGGACGGGTCCTGCCGCACCCGCTCGGCGTAGCGCGACACGAACCAGATGCCGGCACCAGGCCCAACACCAGGATGGCGAGCCGGAGCACCAGGCCGTCGGTGAGCGTCATGACCGTCTGCTTCCTCAGCCCTTCTCGACCACGACGACCCGCACGTCCTCGGGGTCGGGGATGCGGCCCCCGACCGGAGGCTCGTTGCGGGCGTAGGCAAGCAGCAAGATGATCCCCAACGCCGCGAGCATCGTGACCACCCACCGAGCGCTCTCGCTCATGACCTCACCGCCTCACACCGGGTCCCGCTGGATCGGGCAGGTCATGCAGTGGCCGCCGCCGCGGCCCTTGCCCAGCTCGAAGCCGGCGATCTCGACCACCTCGACGCCCGCCTCGCGCATCTTGGCGATGGTGTAGGTGTTGCGCTCGTAGGCCACGACCACGCCCGGCTCCAGGGCGACGACGTTGTTGCCGTCGTCCCACTGCTCGCGCTCCTGCTGGTAGGCGTCGCCGCCCGTCTCCACCACCTGGAGCCGGTCCACGCCCAGGGCGTCGGCCACCGCCCCCACGAAGCTGTCCTCCACCGTCACATGGAAGTCGCCTTCCGTGGTGCCGGGGCGAAGGCTGACGGCGCGGATGTTGTTCACCACCTGCGGGTAGGCCGTCGCCTTGTCCCGGTCGAGCAGGGTGAACACCGTGTCGAGGTGCATGTGGGCGCGGTCCTTGGTCATGACCGCGGCGATGACCCGCTCGGCCGCGCCGCTCGTGAACAGCGTCTTGGCGACCTGCTCGATCATGCGGCCCTGCGACCGCTCGCTCATGCCGATGGCCACCGTGCCGTTCCCGATCGGCATCACGTCGCCACCCTCCAGCGAGGCGAGGCCGAAGTCCGCGGCCTCGAAACGGCCGTCGGGTCCCTCCAGTGGGTACCAGAACTCGAAGTCCGCATCGGCGAACATCGGGTGGTACTTGTAGATGGCGGCGACGTTGTAGGCCTCTCGCCGGCGGGCCGGCCAGTACATGGGGTTGACCGACACGCCGCCGTACATCCAGCAGGACGAGTCCCGCGTGAACAGCGTGTTGGGCAGGGGCGGAAGCACGAAGGTGCTGGTGTCACCGGCCATCGCCGCGCCGATCAGCGACACCTGGGCGAGGTCGGCGGGGTCGAGGTCGGCCTCGGCCACCGTCAGCCCGCCGACGAGGTGGCGGGCCAGGTCATCCGGCTTGAGTTCGGCCAGCATGGCGCGGATCTCGTCCACCAGCGACCAACCGACCGTGTGCTCGGAGGCGACCAGCTCGATGAGGCGCGTGCGGGCCTCCTCGCTGGCCAGCGCCTCGCTCAGCAGATCGACGAGCAGGAACACCTCGACGCCCCGTTCGCGCATGCGGGCCACGAACTGGTCGTGCTCCCACTGGGCCCGCTCGACCCACAGCACGTCGTCGAACAGCAGGTCGTCGTGGTTGGTCGGGGTCAGCCGCTGCAGCTCCAGGCCGGGGCGGTGGACCATGACCTTGCGCAGCTTGCCGACCTCCGAATGTGCGCCCAACTCGCTCACGTCTGCTCCTCCTTCGCCGGCTCGGGCACGACGGACGTGCCGGCCTTGCCCTCCACGATCTGCTCGATGTCCGCCAGCGCTCCGATGGCCGCGCGCTTGCCCGACCCCTCCACGAACCGGACCGCGGCATCGACCTTGGGCCCCATGGACCCGGCCGCGAACCCCTTTCCGGCCAGCTCGGCCGCGGTCACGTGCTCCAGGCGGCGCTGGTTCGGCGTGCCCCAGTCCTCGTAGACCCCGTCCACGTCGGTGGCCATGATGAACAGGTCGGCGTCGAGGTCCCGGGCCAGCAGCGCGCTGGCCAGGTCCTTGTCGATGACCGCCTCGACGCCGCCCAGCGTGCGCTCGTCATCCGTCACCCAGGCGGTGGGGATGCCGCCCCCGCCCGCGCAGATGACCAGCACGCCCCGCTCCAGCAGCCACTTGATGGGCCGGATCTCGAACACCCGCTTGGGCTGCGGCGAGGGCACCACCCGCCGTTGGTGCTCGCCGTCCCGCTTGAAGGTCCAGCCCTTCTCCTCGGCCAGCTTGGCGGCATCGGCGTCGGTGTAGATGGGGCCGACGAACTTGGTCGGGTTCTGGAACGCAGGGTCGGCCCGGTCGACCTCGATCATGGTGAGCAGGGTGGCGAAGGGCACCTCGGGCGGCAGCAGGTTGCCGAGCTCCTGCTCGATCAGGTAGCCGATCATCCCTTCGGTCTGGGCCCCCAGCACGTCCAGCGGGTAGGCTTCGACCTCCTTGTAGGCCGCCGCCTGCAACGCCAGCAGGCCGACCTGGGGGCCGTTGCCGTGGGAGATGACCAGCTGGTGGCCCTTGGCCACCGGTGCCAGGGCCTGGGCGGCCACCCGCACGTTGGCCCGCTGGTTCTCCGCAGTCATGGGCTCGCCCCGCTTCAGCAGGGCGTTGCCGCCGAGGGCGACGAGGACTCGCACGGCCGCTCAGCTCCCGAGCGTGGCCACGAGCAGCGCCTTGATGGTGTGGAGGCGGTTCTCGGCCTGGTCGAACACGATGCTGGCCGGCGACTCGAACACCTCGCCGGTGACCTCGAGCCCGTCGGTCATGCCCGTGTGCTCCATCATCTCCTTGCCCACCACCGTGTTGGGGTCGTGGAACGCGGGGAGGCAGTGCATGAACTTGACCCTGGGGTTGCCCGACTTCTCCAGCAAGGCCCGGTTCACCTGGTAGGGGGTGAGGAGGCTGACCCGCTCGGTCCACACGTCCTTGGACTCGCCCATCGACACCCACACGTCGGTGTGGATGAAGTCGACGCCCTGCACCGCTTGGGCCGCATCCTCGGTCACGGTGATCTGGGCCCCGGTGGTGCCGGCGATGTCCCGGGCGATGGCCACCACGTCGTCCGGCGGGGCCAGCGCCGCCGGGCCGGCCAGGCGGACGTCTGCGCCGCACAGCGCCCCCATCACCAGCAGGGACCGGCCCATGTTGAAGCGGCAGTCGCCGACGAAGGCGTAGGTCAGGGCGTCGTAGGGCTTGCCGCTGGCCTCGTGCATGGTCAGGAAGTCGGCCAGCATCTGGGTCGGGTGCCACTCGTCGGTGAGGCCGTTGTAGACGGGGACGCCGGCGTACTCGGCCAGCGTCTCGACATCGCTCTGCCGGTTGCCGCGGAACTCGATGGCGTCGTACATCCGGCCCAGCACCCGGGCGGTGTCGGCCACCGACTCCTTGTGGCCGAGCTGCGAGCCCGACGGGTCCAGGTAGGTGACGTGCGCGCCCTGGTCGAAGGCGGCCACCTCGAACGCCGACCGGGTGCGGGTCGAGGTCTTCTCGAAGATCAGCGCGATCTCCTTGCCCGCGAGCCGGTGGGCCTCGGTGCCCGCGTACTTGGCCGTCTTGAGCGCCTCGGACAGCTGCAGGAGGAAGCGCAGCTCCCGGGGCTCGAAGTCGATCTCCTTCAGGAAGCTGCGGTTGCGGAGGCTGAACATCGCGCCTGCTCCTCGTGGCTCGACGGGGACGACTCCCCTGTCGGCTCAAGTTTGGGCCTCGCCGGGGTGGGGGGACGCCACCCGCGCGCGGGTGGCGTCCCCCCACCCGCGGCAGCGCGACCGTCGAAGGAGAACGCTTGGCCGTCGCGACAGCGCGCGGATGGAGGAGGAACCGTGGACAACTACTACGAGGGGGTGCCCACCGCACCGCCGCCGAAGACCGGGTGGCTGGCGTTCGCCGCCACGTTGCTCGTGGTCAGCGGCATCTTCAAGATCTTCGACGCCCTCTGGGCCTTCAAGTACGACGACGAGGTGTCGTCCGAGGTCCAGACCTTCCTGTTCGAGCACGACCTGCAGGCGTGGGGCTGGGTGTGGCTGATCGTGGGCATCGTGCTGATCGTCGTGGGGCTGGCCGTGGTGACCGGCTCGGAGGTCGCCCGTTGGATCGGCATCTTCGCCGCCGCCTTCGCCTGCATCACCTTCCTGCCCTGGATCTACTACCAGCCGCTGTGGACCATCCTCAGCGTGAGCCTGGCCGTGATGGTCATCTACGGGCTGGCAGCCCACGGCGGCCGGCGGGCCACCGGCACCGGCACCCCGGCACCCGTCTGAGGAAGAGGCCTGCACCCATGACGGCGACGGTGACCCCGATGAGGCCCGGCGAGGAAGAGGGCACCGACTGGTACGGCCTGCCCGCCGACGAGGTGTGCCGACGGCTCGGGGTCGACCCCGCCGCCGGCCTCAGCTCGGCCGAGGTCACCGAGCGCCGGGCGCAGTACGGCCCCAACAAGCTGGCGGAGGAGGCGAAGGAGCCGGGCTGGCACGCCTTCCTCCGCCAGTACCGCGACCTCATGCAGCTCGTGCTGGTGGGCGCAGCGGTGGTCAGCATCGTGGCGCTGCAGGACTTCAGCACCGCACTGGTGGTCCTGGGCCTGACCGTGCTCAACGCCCTCATGGGGCTGAACCAGGAGGGCAAGGCGGCCGAGAGCGTCGCCGCCCTGCGGCAGATGCTCATCATCACCGCCCGCGTCCGGCGCGGGGGCGAGATCGTCGAGGTCCCGGCCGAGGACCTGGTGCCGGGGGACATCGTCACCTTCGAGGCGGGCGACAAGGTGCCGGCGGACGGCCGGCTCCTGGTGGCGGCCACGCTGGAGATCGAAGAGGCGGGCCTCACCGGCGAGAGCACCCCGGTGGCCAAGGTCGTCGACCCGGTGTCCGGGACCGACGTGGCCCTCGGCGACCGGATCGACATGGCCTACATGAACTCGCAGGTCACCCGGGGCCGGGGCGAGATGATCGTCACCGCCACCGGCATGGACAGCGAGGTCGGCCACATCTCCGGGATGCTCAGCGGGGTCGAGCAGGAGAAGACGCCGCTCACCAAGCAGCTGGACCAGATCACCGTGATCATCACGATCATGGCCGGCATAGCCCTGGCGCTGATCGTGGTGCTCGGCCTGATCCGGGGCCAGGACTTCGACGAGCTGTTCTTCGTCGGCATCACCTTGGCCATCGCCGCCATCCCCACCGGCCTGCCCGCGGTGGTCACCATGCTGCTGTCGGTCGGCACCCGGGCCCTGGCGGCCAAGGGCGCCATCGTCAAGCGGCTGCGCTCGGTGGAGACGCTCGGCTCGACCTCGGCCATCTGCTCGGACAAGACCGGCACGCTCACCCTCAACCAGATGACCGCCCGCCAGCTGGTCATCGCGAAGCGGCGCTACCACGTCGACGGCGAGGGCTACGCCACCACGGGCAGGCTCCTGCGGGTGGCCGGGGAGAGCGACACGGCGTTCGACCCCTTCGTGCTGCCCATGGCGCTGGCCAACGACGCAGTCATCCGCGACGGCGCCTGCATCGGCGACCCCACCGAAGGCGCCCTGGTGGTGCTGGCGGCCAAGACCGGGCTGGACGTGGAGGAGACCCGGCGGGAGTTCCCCCGCGTGGCCGAGGTGCCCTTTGACGCCGAGTACAAGTTCATGGCCACGTTCCACGAGATGGACGACGGTGGCCGGCGGGTCGTGCGCGCCTTCGTCAAGGGCGCCCCCGACGTGCTGCTGGCGCGCTCGTCCCACTACCTGAACGTCGACGGGACCACCGAGCCGATCGACGCCGAAGGCCGCGAGCGGGCGCTGGGCGAGAACGACCGCATGGCCGGCGAGGGCCTGCGCGTCCTGGCCGTGGCCCGGCGCGACTTCGACTCCGCCACCTTCGACCCCGCCGGCGACCTGCTGGCGCTGGTGGCCGAGCTGGAGCTGCTGGCGCTGGTCGGCATCGTCGACCCGCCCCGCAAGGAGGCGAAGGACGCCATCGCCCTGTGCAAGGACGCCGGCATCCGGGTCCGGATGATCACCGGGGACCACGCCACCACCGCCGCCGCCATCGCCGGCCAGCTCGGGATCGAGGGTCGGGCGCTGACCGGCGCCGAGTTCGCGGCCATGCCCGACGACCAGCTGAACGCCGAGGTCGACGGCATCGGCGTGGTGGCCCGGGTGGCGCCCGAGGACAAGGTGCGGCTGGTCAGCATCCTCAAGGGCCAGGGCAACATCGTGGCCATGACCGGCGACGGGGTCAACGACGCCCCCGCGCTGGCCCGGGCCGACATCGGGGTGGCCATGGGGATCACCGGCACCGAGGTCACCAAGGACGCGGCCGAGATGATCCTGACCGACGACAACTTCGCCACCATCGTGGCCGCGGTAGAAGGAGGCCGGAGCCTCTACGACAACATGATGAAGTACATCCGGGTCCAGATGATCATGCTGGCCGGCTTCATCCTCACCTTCGTCGGGGCCGGGATCTTCGACATCGCCAACGGCGTGCCGCTCACGCCGCTCCAGATCCTCTACATCAACTTCGCCATCGATGTGCTGCTGGCGTTCGGCCTGGGCTTCGACGCCGCCACCCCGGGGTTGATGCACCGCGAGCCCCGCCCACCCGACCAGCCGGTGATCCCCCGGCCTCTGGCCGCGCGGCTCGGGTTCGCCGGGCTGCTGATCGCGGCGGGCGTCCTGATCGTGGTGGCCTACGGCGAGGACCGCTATGGGCTGGCGGTCGCCACCACCATGGGCCTGGTCACCACCGCGCTGCTCCACATCGCCGCCTCACTGGAGTGGCGTGATCCCCGGCGCACCGCCTTCACCCGGGACTCGATCGCCAATGGCCGCTTCAACCTGCTGATGCTGGCGGCGCTGGCCCTCACGTTCCTGGTCACCACCCTCGACGGCCTCGAGCGCATCTTCGACACGGTCGACCTGTCCGGGCCGCAGTGGCGGGTCTGCCTGCTGGCCGTGATCGGCTACGTGGTGCTGGCGGAGATCGGCAAGTTCGTGGTCCGCCGCGTCGACCCCGACGGCCCGTGAGCACCGAGGCCACCAGCGACGCCGACGCCGGAGCCGCCGGAGACCAGCGGCTGGCGCTGCTGCTGGCCATGGCCATGTTCGTACTGGTGGTGGACACGTCGCTCATGAACGTGTCCATCTCGGCCGTGGTGGAGGACATCGGCACCACGGTGAGCGGCGTGCAGTCCGCCATCGCCCTGGAGGCGCTGGTGTCGGCCGCGTTCATCCTCATCGGCGGCAAGGTGGGCGACCTCATCGGCCGCAAGCGGGCGTACGTCCTGGGCCTGCTGGGCTACGCGGTCGGCGCGCTGGCCATGACGGTGGCGCAGGGCCTCACCGCCATCATCATCTTCTGGGCGGTGATCGGCGGGTTGGGCGCGTCGCTGCTGCTGCCCTCTATGCAGTCGCTGATCCACGGCAACTTCGAGGGCACCGCCCAGAAGAAGGTGTACGCCTTGGTGGGGGCATCGGCCGCCATCGCCGCGGCGGTGGGCCCGCTGATCGGCGGGTTCATCACCACCTACACGTCGTGGCGGCTCGCCTTCCTGGGTGAGGCCATCGTCATCGCCGTCGTGCTGTCGGGCATGGGACGGGTCCGCGACGTCGCCTACACCGGCCCGCGTGGCGTCGACGTGGTCGGCTCGGCGCTGTCGGTCGTAGGCATGGGCGGCGTCGTGCTGGGCATCCTGGTGTGGCAGGAGGGTGGCGAGTCGGTGGTCGCGCTGATGGCGGCCGGGGCCGTCGCGCTGGGCAGCCTGGTGTGGTGGCTGCAGCGGCGCAAGCGCCGGGGCGAGCCGGCGCTGCTCGACCCCGGGCTGTTCCGCTCGGCGCTGTTCCGCTACGGCATCACCGGCCAGATGCTCCAGCAGATCGCCCTGGGCGGGACGATGATCGCCCTGCCGATCTTCCTGCAGATGGTGCTGGAGTACAACGCCATGGAGGCGGGCCTGTCGATCGCCCCGCTCTCGCTCAGCATGTTCGGCATGGCGCTGCTGGCCGGGCGGCGCGCAGGCCGCCGGCGCCCCGCCGCCATCATCCGGGCCGGTTTCGCGCTGGTCGCGCTCGGGCTGGTGGGGCTGCTGCCCATCGTGCCCCGGGCCACGACCGGCTGGTGGCTGGCGATCCCGCTGATCGTGGTGGGCTGCGGCCTCGGCCTGCTCGTGTCGCAGCTCAACAACTACACGCTGTCGCCCATCTCCGAGGAGCGGGTCAGCGAGGCGGCCGGGGTCAACTCGGCGGCCGGGTCGTTCGGGCTGTCGTTCGGCCTGGCCTTCGCGGGCGCCATCATGCTGGCCACGCTGTCGATCGCCTTCACCCGCATGGCCGAGAACAGCGACGTGCTGCCGCCGGCCGAGCAGCAACAGGTGGCGGACGCGCTGGACGAGGACGCCGAGATCCTGAGCAACACCGCGCTGGACCAGCAGCTCGAAGGCCAGCCCGAGGACATCCAGGACGAGATCATCCGCATCAACACCGACGCCCGGCCGCTGGCCCTCCAGGTGGCCCTGGGCATCCCCATCCTCGCCGCCCTCTTGGGCCTGGGGAACTCGTTCCGCATGATGCGCCAGCCCGACCCGGAACCGTCGGAGGCGGGCGAGATGGTCCTGGGCGGCTGATCGCGGCGCCACCGGCACCGGGTCAGTGCCCCAGCAGCAGGCTGAGGCCCACGACGAGCAGCCCGACCGTCGCGGTGACGGCCGCGAACGCCCAGGGTGCCGCCGACCGGCCCGGCGCAACCCGTCCCACGTAGGCGCCTATCGCCACCAGCTGGACCACGGCGACCAGCACCGACACGACCCGAGCCGTGGTCGCGCTCACCACGTCGAGCCGCCCCAGCAACAGCACCAGGGCGGGCAGCACCGTGGCCGCCAGGATGGGGCTGCCGTCGACCATCGCCCGGCGGACTTCGCCCGCACTCAG
The DNA here is from genome assembly GCA_046734715.1 of Actinomycetota bacterium. Classification (GTDB taxonomy): domain Bacteria; phylum Actinomycetota; class Acidimicrobiia; order Acidimicrobiales; family VFJN01; genus ZC4RG19. The sequence continues at coordinate 11,066 of JBKPRV010000541.1, forward strand.
GGGCTCGTCCCGGCGGATGTGATCGCCCAGCAGCTCCGCGAACAGGTGCGCCAGCCAGGTCGCGACCCCGACCCCGGCCACCAGCTCCGAGCCGTGGCCGAGGGCGACGTCGGACACCGAGATGACGCTGAGGGCCGCGAGCACCAGCACGGTGCCGTAGGCGGCCGCGCTCACCAGCTCGGCGAGGCGCTCCGTCGGGACGCGGTCGGGCTCGGCGCGCTGCTCCGGGGGGATGGGGTCAGGCTCGAGCACCGGGCGAGCCTGCCATGCACAGAGGCCGAGCGGATCGGGCGTGAGCCACAGCCCAAGAGTCCGCGACCTGGTAGCCGGGCTGCAGCTCGACAGCGAGGTCTCCAGGCAACACAGCATCGCACCACGAGACCACGTGACCCGTCCGCGCACGTTCTCAGAACGGCGTCGGGATGTGCTGGCCGCCCAGCTCGGCCTCGACGTAGTCGCCCGGCTTGTCCCGCTTGGGCAGCGTGACCTTCTTGTGCTTCACGGGCTCGTAGGGCACCTGGTCGAGCATGTGGGTGATGAGGTTGAGCCGGCCCCGGCGCTTGTCGTCGGTGTAGACCACATACCACGGCGCCCAGATCCGGTCCGAGGCGTCGAACATCTCGTCGCGGCAGCGGGCGTAGTCGTACCAGTGCCGGTACGACTTCAGGTCCATGTCCGACAGCTTCCAGATCTTGCGGGGATCGTCGATGCGGCTCTGGAGGCGCTTGGTCTGCTCCTCCTCGCCCACCTCCAGCCAGTACTTGAGCAGGATGATGCCCGAGTCGACCATGGCCTCCTCGACGTCGGGGACCTGCTCGAGGAACCGCTTGGCCTGCTCCTCGGTGCAGAAGCCCATGACCCGCTCGACCCCGGCCCGGTTGTACCAGCTGCGGTCGAAGATCACGACCTCGCCCGCCGCGGGGAGGTGCGGGATGTAGCGCTGGATGTACATCTGCGACTTCTCGCGCTCGGTGGGCGACGGCAGGGCCACGATGCGGAACACCCGGGGGCTGACCTTGTCGGTGATGGCCTTGATGGTGCCGCCCTTGCCCGCGCTGTCGCGACCCTCGAACACCACGCAGATCTTGGCGCCGGTCTGCTTGACCCACTCCTGCATGGCGACCAGCTCGGCGTGCAGCTGCCGCAGCTCGGCCTCGTACTCCTTGCGCTTCATCCGGTCACTCATCGATCACCACCCTGGCACGGGGCGACGGAGCCGTCCTTCACCCCAGGTGGGTGACGACGGCGTCGGTTGCCAAGGACCAGTCTGGCCGCCGTGGGGCTGCCCATGCTCACCTCCCCAGGGGCCGCGGCGACGCTGTGCCCGCCCACCGTGCCCCCGCACCACGTGCGACGAGGGCGGCTGCTCGACCTGCTGGACGAGGCCGTCGCCGCACCCTTGACCCTGGTGGTGGCACCCGCGGGGGCGGGCAAGACCTCCCTCCTCGCGGGGTGGGCGGCCGAGCACCCGCACCCCGTCGCCTGGCTGTCGCTCGACGAGTGCGACCGTGACCCCGACCACCTCGGGCGGCGAGTGGAAACCGCGCTCGACGCGGCCGCCCCCGTGCTCGTGATCGACGACGTCCAGGTGGTCGACGAGGACGACCGGGTGGCCGAATCCCTGGCGGCCTTCCTCCAGCACCTGCCGCGGGACATCCATGTCGTAGCGGCGTCCCGCCGGGATCTGGCCCTGCCCCTCGACCGGCTACGGGCCCGGGGCCAGCTGCGCGAGGTCCGCTTCAGCGAGCTGCGCTTCACCCCCGACGAGGCGCGCGACCTGCTGTCCCGGCTCGCCCCCTCCCTGGGCGACGACCAGCTCGACCTGGCCGTCGCCCAGGCGGACGGGTGGGCGGCGAGCCTACAGCTCGTGGCGCTGGCGGCCCGATCGGCCCGGGCCAGCAACGAGGACTTCGCCCCGGGCGACGACGGCGCCCTGATCCGGGACTACATCCTGCACGAGGTGCTGGCCGCCGAGGAGCCCGGCCTGGTCGAGGCGCTGGCCGACGTGGCGGTCGTCGACCGGGTCAGCCCCGGCCTCGCTCGGGCCTTGACCGGGCGGCCCGACGCGGGCGGGCTGCTCCGGCGCGCCGAGGCACGCGGCCTGTGCGTCAGCCGGCTGTCGGCCGCGGGGTGGTTCGAGATCCATTCCCTGATGCGCGCCGCGCTGGCGGCCCGGGCGCCGGACCGGCTCAGCGAGCGCCACGCCCGCGCCGCCCGCTGGTACGAGGAGGCGGGCGAGACCGTCCCGGCGCTGGAGCACTGGCTGCGGGCCGGGCACCCCCGCGCCGCCCTGCGGCTGCTGGCCGCCAGTCACGCCGAGCTCTGCGATGACGGTCAGGACACGGCGGTGGTGCGCACCATCGGCGCCATCCCGGCCGATGTGGCCAGCTCGGACCTCCAAGCCATGCTCGACTTCGCCTGGTGCCACCTCGAGGTGGACCGCCACCGCTTCCGCGAGCTGGTGGAGACTCTGACCTGGTGGGCGGACCACCCGGGCACCGACGCGGCCCTCCGCCCCCGCGTGACCCTGCTGCAGTCGTTCTGCGCCACCACTGCCGGTCGTTGGATCGACGCCGGGACGCTGGCCCGCCAGGCCCTGACCACCATGGGGCCGGCCTGGTGGCGCGACCCGCTGGGCCGTTTCGGCTGGAACCAGGTGGCCCGCGAGGTGGCGCTGTCGGAGAGCTGGGACGAGACGGCCGACGACGTGCGCGAGGCCGACATGGCCCTGTCCCGGGACGCCGAGCGGCGCCTCGCCTTCGAGGGCACCCGCGCCCTGGGCGAGGCGCTCGCCGGGCGCCCCGTGGATGCGCTGCGGGTGGCGGCGACCGTGCGGAGCGCGGCGGCGGTCAGCAACATGGCGGGGCTGCGCTTCGAGGTGTCCCTGGCCGAGGCCGTCGCGCATCGCGAGCTGGGCGAGCGCGCCCGGGCGCTGGGCGAGCTGGAGGCCCTCGCCGGCACACCCCCGGGCCCGATGCTGTCCGGCCTGGTGCTGGCGGCGGCCGAGCTGGTGCAGGCCCATCTGGACGAGGGCGACCTCGTCGCCGCCCAAGCGGCGCTCGCCCGCGCCGAGACTCTGGTGGAGGCCGAGTCGGTCGGGGCCGAGGGCCGCAGCGTGCTGGCTCGGGCCGGCGCGCTGGTCGCCCTGGCCGGGGGCGCGGTCACCGAGGCCCGTACCTGGTGCGCGCGCATCGAGGACGACTTCTGGGCGCCGGTGAGCGCGGCGCGGGTTTCGCTGGCCGAGGGGAACCGGGCCGAGGCCGAGGCCGCTCTGGACCGGGCGGTGCCGCGCTGCGGCCGCCACGAGGTGGTGCGGGCCCTGCGGCGGGCCCGGGCGGCCGGAGATCGGGACCGCGCCCTACGCCTGGTGGCCGAGGCCGTGGAGCGGGCGGCGTCCCTGGGCCTGCTCCAGACCGTGGCGTGCGAGGGCGCCGAGGTCGTCATGCTCGCCGAGCGCGCCGGTTACCGCGCCCCGGCGCAGTGGATGGACCGGCTGCGGCGCGCCGTCATCCCCACCAGCGGTGCGGTGGTGGTGGCGGAGGACCCGGTGGCCACCCTCACCGGCCGCGAGCGCGACGTCCTGCGGCTGCTCGCGGGGCGGCTCACGGTGCGCGAGATCGCCGCCGAGCTCTACGTGTCCCCCAACACCCTCAAGTTCCACCTGAAGACGATCTACCGCAAGCTGGGCGTCGGGTCGCGCGCCGAGGCGGCGGACGTCGCGCGGCGCATGACAGCGGTTCAGCCTCGCTAGCGGCGCCGCCGCCGCCGAGCGGCCCCGAGCCGACCACCTTGGCCGCCTGGCGGGTGAGCTCCGGCCGGGAGATCAAGCCCCGGGCGAACAGGTCGGCCAGCTCCACCAGGGCGGCCACCGGGTCGATGGTCGCGGCCCACCGATGCTCGGGCCCGTCCGCCCGCAGGGGCGGCCGGACCAGGAGGTCCGGGTGCTGGTTGCGGGGCGTCTCACTGCGGCGCATCGTTCACCCTCCTGGGTCACGCTCGGGGTCTTCGGGTACGTCGGTGACGGCGGCCTCCACCCGGGCGGAGGGGATGCGCTCGCCGGCGACGATGCGGCCCCCCACCCCGCGGGCCGCGGTCGAGAGCTGCTCGGCCCAGCGGTCCTCGGCCACGAGGACCAGCCCGACCTCGCCCGGTCGCACCGCGCTCGACGCCAGGCGCAGGTCGTTCTCGCTCAGCAGGCCAGTGTCGCCCTCCAGCTCGCGCAGCGCCGCCAGGTCGTCGGCGTCGCCCACCTCGGCCACCTCGAGCGCCCCGTCGCGGCCGCGGGCCAGCACCACGAGGTCGAGGACGCGGATGCGCTGCGACCGCACCATGTCGGTCACGGCCGGCACCACGCCACCCAGCGCGGCGCGGTCGGGCAGGACCACGACGAAGTACTCGACGAGGTCCGTGGCCAGCTCGGCAGGCCGGTGCGAGGGCTGCGCTGGGTCGCTCACGTGTCGCCGTGCCCTCCTCTGCGCGTCGGGTCGCTCCCACGCATGGTGAACGGCGTGTGAGTAGCACGGCCCCACCCCATCGCGGGTGGTCGGGAAGCCGGTACCACCCCCGCGCGGGTGGCGCCCGCCTACCCGGGCGACCGCCATCGTCGAGGCGCAGGTTCCGCGCGTGCGGACCGCTGATCATCGGGAGGTAGCGCCGTGGTCGCTGCAGAGTTCGGCACCGGACAAGTGTTCTGGTCGTTCCTCTGGTTCTTCCTGTTCTTCATCTGGATCTGGCTGCTGATCGTCGTCTTCGGCGACATCTTCCGCAGCCAGGACCTAGGGGGATGGGCCAAAGCGATTTGGTGCATTTTCATCATCCTCGTGCCTTACCTGGGCGTGTTCGTCTACCTGATCGCCCGGGGCGGCAAGATGCACGAGCACGCCATGGCCGCGGCTCAAGCCCAGGACCAGGCGATGCGCCAGTACGTCAGAGACGCCGCCGGGACAGGCGGCAGCACCGCCGACGAGCTGGCGCGGCTGGCCGACCTGCGCGAGAAGGGCGTCATCAGCGACGCCGAGTTCGAGCAGCTCAAGGCCAAGGCCCTGTCATCCTGAACTGATGGCGGTCAGGCGACGGGTTCCGTCGCCTGACCGCAGGGGGAACCGGCATGCCTGGACTCGCCCGGGCCGCGCTCATCTGCGCGGTCCCGCTGCTGCTCCTGGCGGCCTGCGGCGGGGACGATGACGACGATGATGCCGCCGATCCGGTCGCCGAGGCGCGCGGCGCGTCGACGACGCCCGCGCCGAGCTCGACGACGCCCAGAACACCCTGGACGCCGCCCACGGCGCGTTCTGCGACGACAGCCGCAGCTACATCGATGCGGTCGACCGCTACGGCCAGGTCTTCAATGAAGCCGCGGTGACGGTCGGGGACATCACGACCGCGGGAGCCGACCTGGAGGAGCCCGAAGCCGCGGTCCGGTCGAGCGCCGATGCCGTGGTCGAGGCTCGTGACCGGGTGGTGGCCGCCGAGCAGGAGCTGGCCGACGCCGAGGCCGCCCTGGCCGAGGCCGAGTCGGGTACCAGCGCCCCTCCGGCCGAGACGCCCACCACCACGACGCTGGTGCCGCCGGCGACGGTCGACCGGATGGAGCAGGCCCACGCGGACCTGGCCGCCGCGTTCGAGGGAGTGTCCGAGGCGACGCCCGTGCGCGAGGCGACGGAGAGGGTCAACTCGGCCGCCTTCGCCCTGCAGGTGGCATCGCTGCGGCTGCTCGCCGACGCCGGCTGCCTCAGCGACGACCAGCAGGCCGATGCGGTGCAGGCGGTGGTCGACTACACCACCGCGCTGCAGACGTCGCTGACTACCGCCGGCTTCTACGAAGGCGAGATCGACGGCATCTACGGCCCCGAGACGGTGGCGGCCGTGGAGGCCCTGCAGACCGACAGCGGCCTGCCGGTCACCGGGCTGGTCGACCGGGCGACCGCCGCGGCCCTGGAGGACGCGGTGGCAGCGGTCGGGGCCGAAGCCGCCAATCTGGCCGTCGCCCACACCGCGGCCGTGCAGTCCATCCTGGCTGCGGCCGGGTACTGGACAGGGCCGATCGACGGGGAGTGGACCGACGCCCTGACCGCGGCGCTGCAGGCCTTCCAGACCGACCTGGGCGTGCCGGCGACGGGCGCCCTCGACGCAGCCACGCTGGCCGCCGCCCGGCAGGCGCTGGCCGAGCTGACCACGCCGGCGACCACGGAGACCACCGCCCCGACCGCTGCCGACGACGCCGAAGGGGAGACGGAGCCCGAGCCCTCGAACGACACGACCGGTACCAGTACCGGCTGACGGAGGAGGCGACATGATCGAGATGATCCTGGCCCTGCCGGACAACGTGATCGGCATCGTGGCCAAGGGCGAGGTCACCAAGGAGGACTACTAGCAGACGTTGATCCCCGCCGTGGAGGAGGCACTCGCCACCCACGACAAGGTTGACCTCGCCGACGAGGCCGACGCCTCGGCGTGGATCACGTCCTGACGCGGTCGCGGTCGCGGACGCTCTTCCACCACAGGTCGAGCACGACGCTGAGCACGAGGATCACGACCAGGGCGACCGCGGTGGCCGGCTCGTCGACCAGGGTGGTGACGGCGAAGGACACCAGCACGATCACCGCCGTCGCCACGCCCAGGACCAACACGAGCGCGTTCGCACCCGTCTCGGAGCGGACCCGGAGGTGCCCGGCGGTCACCAGCGAGAACACCACGAGGGCCACTGCACTGCCGATCGAGGCGATGGCGTTCAGGTCGAACCCGACGGCGAGGATGATCGACGCGACCGCGGTGACCACCAGCCCGGCGGGCACCCGATCCGCGAACCGGCGCCCCAGGGAGGGCGGGAACTGCCGGTTGTCGGCCAGCTCCTCGCACAGCCCGGCCGCCGGGTACAGGCCCGCGTTGGTGGCGCCCGCGGTGGCGAACAGCGCGGTGACCGTCATCAGCCAGTAGCCGGCGCGGCCCAGCGTCGGTTCGGCTGCCACCGCCAGCGCGGTGCCACCGGAGGCGATGACCTCGTCCACCGTGAGCGTGCCGAACACGCCCAGCGCCACGGCCACGTAGATCACCGTGGCGATCCCGAGCGCCAGGTACACCGCCCGGGACAGCTCCCGGGCCGGATTGGCCAGGTCCTTGGCCGTGAACGTGATGACGCCGAAGCCGAGGAAGGCGAAGAAGGTGAGGGCGACGCTCGAGACGATGTCGGCCAGCGACGGGTAGTCGGAGACCGCGAGCAGGTCGATCTGGATGTTGGCCAGGGTCGTCACCGCGAAGACCGACAGGATGCCGACCACCACGATGACCACGACGGTCTGGGCCCGGGCCACGGTCTGCGAGCCGAGGATGTTGAGCGCCGTCATGACCAGCACGACCAGCACGGCGAAGGGCTTGACCCAGTCGGTGCTGCCGTCGGCCACCGCGCTCGACGCGTAGCTGCCGAACGACACGGCGACCATCCCGGTGATGATGGCGTTGGCCCCCAGGACCAACCAGGCGATGACGCCCGTGATGTGCCCGTCGCCGTAGGCCCGCCGCACGTACTCGAGCAGGCCCGCGGCCGAGGGGTAGCGGGCCCCGAACTTGGCGAACGAGTAGCCCTGCAGCCCGGCGATGCCCCCGGCGAGGAGGAAGGACACCCACACCGCGGCGCCGGCCACCTCACCGGCCGCGCCGAGCAGGGCGAATATCCCCGCCCCCACCATGGCGCCGACGCCGATGAACGCGGCCTGCCGCACCCCCAGCTTGCCTGGGCTGACGTCGTCCACCGTCCCGGCCACGGCCCGATCGCACACCGGCGTCGCCCTCCCGTGATCACCCTGGGCGGGTGACGCTCAGCCGACGAAGGCCGCGATCACCCCGCCCAGCAGCAACCCGGCCCCGAGCCCGGCCGTGACGTCCAGCGGGTTGTGCGCACCGACGTAGACCCGGCCGAGCATCACCAGCAGCGTGAGCAGGAACGGCCCGCCCACCACGGTTCCCGGCAGCGTCGGCGCCACGACAGTGCCGATGGCGGCCACCAGGATCACGTGCCCCGACGGGAAGCTCGGGCCCTTCGCCGGCACGTCGCCCCGCAGGATGGCACCCGGCTGGCTGGTCCCCGGCCGCTCGCGCACCGCGAGGTAGTCCCGCATCTCGTGGCGCAGGACCCGCTCGGTCACCAGCTTCAGCACCGCCGCCAGCACCACGCCCACGCCCACCGCCACCTCCCCGGTAGCCCAGGCGGTGAGCAGGCCCAGCAGGGTCCCGACCACGAGGTTGCCCAACTGCATCGGCAGCCACAGCACCCAGTACAACCACCCGGGCAGCCCATTGACGGCGCGGAACACCCGCACCTCCCATGCCGGGATGTCGCTCCGCCGCGCCGCGGCGATGGAAGCCGCCGCGATGGCGAAGCCGACCCCCGTGAACGCGAGCCAGCCGTAGTTCATGTGCCGCAGACCGTCGGCTTGTTCTACTCCGCCGGCCGCCCCCCGAGGTCGATCCTTCACTCTGCCCACAGGAGCGGTGCGAGGATGGCGGCGTGACGCAGCCCGAAGCCGGGACGGATCAGGGGGAGGGCGCCGAGGAGGCGCGGGAGCTGCGCAAGGAGGCGTTCACCATGGCGCTGTACGTGGCGATCTGCCTGCTGGCGCCCCTGTCGGTGGTGTCCCAGCACGGGGACACGAGCCAGGCCGACACGTTCAAGATCGTGTGGGGCACCACGCTCGGCCTGGCGCTGGCCCACTGGTTCGCGTTCCGGGTGTCGTCCCGCCTGGTCGCGGCGGGGTCGGTGCGCCGGCAGGACGCGGCCGCCGCGGGGGCCCAGCTGGCCCGGGGCGGCGGCGGTGGCCCTGCTGGCCACGATCCCGGTCCTCCTGTTCCCCGACTCGGCCGAGCTCGACGTGGTCCGCCTGGTCCTGGCCGCCCTCATCGCCCTGGTCGGCTACGCCGTGGCGCGCGGTGCCGGAGCCAGGCCGAGCCCGCTCGATCGCCTACGCCGTCTCGATCCTCCTGCTGGCGACCGCCGTGGCGCTGGTCAAGAACGTGCTCGCCGGCCACTGACGAACCTGGGCGTCGCCGCCGTCGGCGGACGCCCGCGGATGGTCCGGACTAGGTCACCGCCTTCACAGCGGGAAAGGTTTGTGTATGTGCGTGAAGGCGGTGACCGGTCCGGTCCCCGCCAGATTCACGGCGAGGCGTTCGTGGCCAGCTGGAGCGCCATCTCGGGGAACCAGTCCCCGGCGCCGGGATCGATCAGGCCCCACTCGGGGTCGACGGTCTCACCCGCCGGTCCGAGGCCGCGGGTGCATTCGCCGTCGGACTCACCGGGGATCTTCACCCACAGGTAGGCGTCGACCAGCGGCTCGCCGGGAGCGAGCGCCGGGGCCAGGCCCGTGCCGCGGCCGGGCGGGTTGCACCAGTCCTGGGCGTCCGGATAGGCGGGCGGGCGCCACGGCCCGTTGGCGTTGCGGCTGGTGTCGATCACGAAGTGGGTGGTCGGCTCCGTGGCACCCAGCATGTTGTGGTAGCGCAGGTTGATGCCCGACGTGTTGAGCGCGGGGTCGTCCGAATCGTCGCTCCACAGCCCGAAGTTGCTGAGCGCCACGCCGGTCCACTCCCCTAGCAGCTGGGCGATCTTGGCCGGCAGCGGGCCGCCGTTCCAGTACTGGTTGGGGCAGTTGACGAAGTCGCCCGGGTTCACCTCGGTGGCGTAGGCGACGCAGGCCGAGATCCACTGGCCGTACTGCACCAGGTTGCCGGTGAACTGGTAGTTCGAGACGTTGAGGTAGAAGCCGTCGGCGTTGGCCACGCCCGCCTGCACCAGGCGCTGGGCGATGTCGCCGTTGCCGAGCCAGGCGCTGTGGGTGCCGTCCAGGTAGGTCTTGACGTTGGGGAGCGCGCCCAGGACGTCGACCGCGTGGTTCAGCATGGCGAAGCGGTCGTCCGCCGCCGTATCGGGGTCGGCCTCGGGCGGCTGGCACCACTCCAGGGCGTTCGATCCGTCGGCGCTGCCGTAGGGGTCGTAGAACGGGATGATGCCCAGCCCGTCCGGCTCGAGGATCACGATCGCCTGGCCATCGCCGATCCCGGAGGCAAAGCCCTCGATCCAGGCCTCGTACTCGGCGAGGTTGGTCGCCCCACCCGCCGAGAACTGGGCGCAGTCACGGAAGGGGATGTTGTAGGCCACCAGCACGGGGATGGTCCCCTGTTGCCCGGCCTGCTTCACGACCTGCTGCACCCCCTGGCTCACCGCGCGGGGTGTCCCCTGGGTGAACCAGACGGCCTGGGGCGTGTCGATCATGGTCTGGATGCGGGCCGCGCTTTCCGCGTCGCCCTGGTCCTTCAGGGCGCCGATCTGCGCCCGCGCCCCGGGGCTCGGTTTGGGCACGTACAGCCCGTCCGATCCCGGTGGTGCCGCCGGGACGGGCATGGCGCCCGCCATCACGAGTGCCGCAACCAGCACGACCAGGGTCCCGATCCGACGCCACGGGACTGCCGTCTCGCTCTTCATGGCCCCTCCTCCATGTTGCGTGGAAGCGCTCTCACACTAGGCGAGATCCGACCTCCACGGGAAGTGCCCCACGCTGGGGATCAGGCGCTCACCCCGCGTCGCCGATCGCGAAGCGGACGTCGGCGGCGGCGACCGTGCCCGCCTGGCGGCCCGGGGCGGCCTCGTCGCCCCAGTACATGTTGGTGTGGGCGATCACCGCGTCCGGGGGCGGCGCGCCCCATTGGCTGAGGTCCTCGGTGGTGTGGGCGTCGCCGACCAGGGTCGTGTCGTAGCCGCGCACGAAGGCGCCGTGGAGGGTGGCGCGGATGCAAGCGTCGGTCTGCGCCCCGGTCACGAGGAGGCGGCCCACCGCCCGGTCGGCCAGCACCGCCTCGAGGTCGGTGTCCTCGAAGGAGTCGCCGTAGGACTTGTGGACGACCGGCTCCGACTCGCGCTGGGCCAGCTCGGGCACGTACTGCCAGCTGTCACTGCCCCGGGGAAGGTTGTCGCCGGTGTGCTGCACCCACACCACGGGCACGTCCTCGCTCCGGGCCCGCTCGACCAGCCCGGCGATGGTGGCGATGACGCCGTCGCGGTTGTGGGCGCCGGCCATCACCCCGTTCTGGACATCGATGACCAGCAGCGCAGTGTTCGGCCGGTCGGGCAGGGTGGTCATGGGAACCTCCGATGACAAATCCATCCGGGAGCCGCGGGGCGGTGGGGTTACCTTCGCGCGCATGCGCGCGCCTCGGGCCCACACTTACGAGATCTCGGTGCGGTGGACGGGCAACCGGGGCACGGGCACCAGCGACTTCCGCAGCTACGACCGGGCCCACGACGTGTCGGCGGCCGGTCGGCCGGTGATCGAGGGGTCGTCGGATCCCACCTTCCGCGGCGACAAGTCCCGCTGGAACCCGGAGCAGCTGCTGGTCGTCTCGCTCTCGCAGTGCCACATGCTCTGGTACCTCCACCTGGCCGCCGACGCCGGGGTGACCGTGGTCGCCTACGACGACGACGCGGTCGGCACCATGGTCGAAGAGCCCAGCGGCGCCGGGCGCTTCACCGAGGTGGTCCTCCGCCCGCACGTGGTCGTGGCCGACCCCGCCATGGTGGCATCGGCCGAGGCGCTGCACGACCGCATCGGCGACTTCTGCTTCATCGCCCGGTCGGTCGCCTTCCCGGTCCGCCACGAACCGGTCACCGCGGTAGCCGAGACGGTCGAGCCCTAGCCGGCGCGCCGGGCGAGCTCGTACGCGAACGACAGGGTCTGGGCGAACACACCGTCGGGCCGGCACGCCTGGAGCCCGGCGCGCAAGTCGGCCTCGAAGGCCTCGGCGTGGGACCCGAGCGCGGTCGGGTTCAGGAACGACGTCGAGTACACGAGCCCGACGAGTGAGTCGATGCTCCAGGTCCCCGGCACCGTGAACTCGAACTTCCCGTCGTAGGCAAGCCCCGCCCGCCGCATCACCTGCTCGTGCGGGTCCCGCTCGACCTCCTCGGCCGCCGCCGCCATCCAACGGGTGTTGGCGACGCCGAGCCGCTGGGCCTTGCGCTCGCCCAGCTCCACCATCTCCGGCTCCTGGTCGACGGCCACGGCCTCGCGGACATGGCCGGCCAGCGCGAACGTGATCTGGCCGGTGCCGCAGGCGAGGTCGAGCACCCGCGACATGGCCCCCACGCCGGAGCGGGCGCAAAGGTCGTCGAGCAGGATCGGCGGGTAGCCGAGCCGGAAGCGCTCGTAGTGCTCGGCCGCGCCTCGGTACAGGTCCTTTCGGTACCGCGGCCCGATCACGCCACCTCATGGGACATTGCGTCCACCGCCACGGTCACCGCCAGGATCAGCACGGTGTCCATCGGGTCGCGCACCTCGACGCCGTAGGTGTCGCGCACGCGGAACCACTTCTTCGACACCTCGGCGATCTTGTGGCCGTCGCGCTCGATCTCGTACTCGTGGTCGACGATGTTGCCGTGGACCTTGAGGTCGCCGCCGGGGACGTCGACGTGGAAGCGATCCCGGATCCCGACCAGAGCCTTCTTGACCGTCGCCTCGCCGCCCCCGGGCAGCTCGATGCGGATCCTGTCGCGGATCGACAGCTTCTTCTCCCGGATCTTGGCGACCTCGTGCCCGGCGCGGTCCTCGAGCACCCACGTGTCCCGGAGGCGCAGCGCCTTGCCGTCGACCTTGAACGCCTTCGCCCCGGACTGGTCCTCGATCCAGTAGTCGTCGCCGACCGCGATCAGCTTCTGCCGCATCTGGAACCGCAGGACCGGCTCCTCGTCGTGCCGGTCCCGTCGCAGCAACCCCATGTCGGACCCCTCCCATGTCGCCTGTACCCAACGTCTCATGATTGTCACAGACAGGCGGAACCCGGCTAATCCAAGGCTCCGTCGAACCGGGCATGAGGCGACACCTCACTCAGCGGCGGCGGCAGGCGAGGATCAGCACGCTCGGGACATCGGCAGGCGGCTCGACCGCCTGGTCCAGGACCAGGCCTGCGCCGGTCAGGGCGTTGAGGTAGCTGGCCAGCGTGCGGTGGTGGGCCCCCACCCGGATCCGGACACCATCGGGGTCGTGGCCGACGGACCGCCACCAGCCTTCCAGCGAGTAGCCCCCTTCGGGTGGCCAGCTGGGCAGGCCCCTGGCGTTGCCGGGGAAGCACGGGTGCACCAGGGAGGTCACGAACCAGCCGCCCGGGCGCAGGACGTGGGCGATGCCCGCCAAGGTGGCCTCGTGATCCCGGATGTCCATGAGCGCCATCTCGCAGACGGCCCCGTCGAATGGGCTGCCGTCCCACCAGGCAGCCGGATCGGCGAGGTCGCCCACGGTGTAGCGGACGCCCAAGGGATCGGTCGCCTCGGCCGCCTCCGCCAGGGCCACCAGGCGCCGCGACACATCCACGCCGACGACAGCCGCCCCCTGGCGCGCCAGCGCGCGGGCGACGCGGCCCTGCCCGCAGGCGGCGTCGAGCACGCGGGCCCCGGGCAGCCGGTCGGCGAGCAGCCCCGGCGCCTCCTTGAGGATGAAGCCGGGGTCCTCGCCCACCCACGCCACGTACCAGTCCGCGATCTCGTCGTAGGCGACGTCGCCGGTCACCCGTCCACGACTACCACGGATGCCGCCGGGGAGCCGCGCGCGCCGGGCGCCGGGGAGGAGGCGCCCGGGACCGGCGGTCAGCTGACCGTTCGGGCCTTCTCGGTGGCGAGGCTCCGGAGCCGGTCGTCGGGCTCGTTGGCCGCCAGGGCCGTGACCTGGTTGCGCACCGCCGCGCTGTTCCGCTCCGAGACCGAGTTGATGGCCCACTTGCGCACGGCGTCGTGGTCGTCGGCCAGCAGGCCGGACAGGACCTCGTCCGCGGTCTCGGCCGGCATGTTCGGAGCCGACGAGGCCACCGCCACCCGGACCTCCATCCGGGGCTTGGCGGCTGCCTCCGCCAGGGCCTCCCGGGCCGCCTGGTCGTCGATGCGGCTGAGGGCGTGGACCGCCCGCGCCGCCAGCCAGGCCTCGTCGTCGTCGAGCAGCTCCCGCAGGAGGCCGACTTCCTCGGCGCCGATCCCGGCGTAGGTCGACTCGTCCGGCTCGATGCTGCTGAGCTGCGTCCGCAGCTCGTCCATGCTCATCGTCATCGTGACTCCTTCACGCCGCGGGGATCGTCAGACCGGCACGCTGAGGTTGCTGGCGATCATCTTCGCCGTCTCGCTGTCCGAGAGGTCCGGGGGCAGGTTGGTCCAGCCCACGTTCGGGAACATCAGGTTGTCGCTCGACGTGGTGACGTGGAACAGCCCCAGGACGTGGCCGACCTCGTGGGCCGTCAGCCACAGGGCGTTGCTCTGGACGATGGCCGCGCCCGGCTTCCCCTTGGGGTGGGTGGCGCAACCGAGCAGGTTGCCGGACCCGCCCACGAGGGTCTGCACGATGTAGATGACGAGCTCGTCGGCCGGCACGCCGTTGCGGTGGGCGAACAGCAGGCTGTGCTCCGCGGTCGGGTTCCCGAGCGTGCAGGGGCCGACGTCGAGCGCCAGCAGCGAGGCCAGGCTGGCGTCGCCGCTCAGGTCCTCGACCGAGCCGAACCGCACGTTCAGCCCCGACTTCACGTACAGCCGCCGGATCTCGATGTACTGCCGCTGGATGAACCGGGCGATCGTGGTGGTCACGGGCAGCAGCGACTTGAACGACAGGCCCATGCGCTCGCCGCGGGCGAAGCCGGACGGCCACTTCCAGTTGGAGATGTCGGCCGGGTAGCCGGGGTCGACCGTGCCCGGCCCGGTATCGCCGCGGGTGACCCGGATGTACCGGTGGCCGTCGAAGAAGTAGGCCTTAGACCCGGAGTAGAGGGCGGCGTCGATCCCGTGCGCGCCGAAGCCCGCCGGCCAGCCCCAGTTGGAGATCGGGGCCGGGTAGCCCGGATCCACCGTGCCGGGCCCGGCGTCGTCCCGGGTCACCCGGATGTAGCGGTCGCCGTCGAAGAAGTAGGTCTTCGACCCGGAGTAGAGGGCGGCGTCGATGCCGGATGCGCCGAAGCCCGCCGGCCAGCCCCACTTGGAGATCGATGCCGGGTAGCCGGGATCCAGCGTGCCGGCTCCCGTGTCGCCCCGGGTCACCCGGATGTAGCGGTTGCCCTCGAAGAAGTAGGTCTTGGAGCCCGAGTAGAGGGCGGCGTCGATGCCGCGCGTCCCGAAGCCGGCGGGCCAGCGCCATCTGGTGATCGGGGCCGGGTAGCCGCCGTCGAGCGTCCCCGCGCCGGTGTCCCCACGGGTCACGCGGACGTACCGCTTGCCGTCGAAGAAGTAGCACTTCGACCCTGAGAACAGAGCCGCACCAACGCCCATGGGTGCCTCCTTGGCCCGCACTTGCCCAAGCCGTCCATGGCTAGAGAGGCCGCGAAGGTGACGCCTGATACCGGAATGTGGCTCAGGTCAGGGCTCGCCCGACCACCGCCCCCGCCAGCCCGGCGGCCACGGTGAGCAGCAGCGACCGCCGGCGCACGGTGACGAGCGCGGCGCCGGCCGCCAGCCAGACCGGGGCCGGGGACGAGGCCTGGTCCGAGCCCAGCAGGGTGACGGTGGCCAGCACCGCGAACAGGGGTGCCGGGAGCCGCTCGACGACCGCGGCCAGCGCGCCCCGCGGCGCAGGCAGCACGGCGACCGACAC